>CAZJRC010000026.1:3156-12199 GCA_964548495.1 uncultured Gammaproteobacteria bacterium
TGGCAAAAAATTAAATTTAAAGAGAGAATCGTTGGATCAATTTTATGGGAGACAAAAAGAACTAAGTCGTGGCACAAGAGTTGGTTGACCAAACTCAAAGATGATGCCGGCAAGATCAGCGCGACTGAAGCAATTATAGTATCTGAGGCACTGCCAAATAATGTCACAAATTTTGACCGAAAAGAAGGGGTCTGGATTACAACTTATGAATACGCGGTTAATATTTGCAGGTATGTAAGATTTCTGATCACTGTCGCGTCTGTGAAATCATCAGCAAATCATACAGAAGAAGAGTGGGGCAAAATCCGGGATTATATGATGGGAGACTCATTCAAGCATCGAATGCAAGCTCACTTTGACGGCATAAGTCAATTGAGGACTTCACTTGATGCTGAAAAACGATCGACAATCCTCAGGTGGAAAAAGCAGGAGTCAGTCATTGAAAAGCTTGATCTGAATACGACCAGTTTGTACGGTGAATTAAAATCAATAGTTTCAAATCTACCTGAAGTCAGCGGAGTGGATGTACTAATGATTGAAAATGAAAATCCAAAAAATAATGAGGCCAACTTTTGACGAAGAGGAATTGCTTTGGGATAAAGGCTATAAATATATTGCCGGGGTGGACGAGGTCGGACGAGGAAGTTTCGCGGGTCCGGTAGTCGCGGCCGCGATTATCCTGCCTATAGATTTCAACGCCACCAGACAAATAAATGACTCGAAATTACTGTCTCCAAAGACACGAGAACAACTGACAACGATCATAAAAAAATACGCTGTAAGTTACTCAATTTCTGAAATATCCGTAGAGATAATAAATCAAATCGGTATTGGCAAGGCGTCCCAAAAAGCATTTTTAAACGCGATTGGATTACTCTCTATGAAGCCAGACTATATTTTAATAGACGCGTTTTATATAGACTCGCTTGATAAGAAAAACCAAAAGCCAATCATTCACGGAGATGCTAAAAGTATTTCTATTGCCGCCGCCTCGATAATAGCCAAAGTTTACCGTGACGCACTTATGGAAAAACTTCACAAAAAATTCCCGCAATATAATTTTTATCAAAATAAAGGCTATGGCACTAAAGAACATAGAGATGCCATTAAAAAAAACGGGCTAAGCGCATTTCATCGCACTTCTTTCAATTTAACAAAATTTATCAAATAGCGGCTTTTTTGCTTATAATGTCATTCCTCGGCGGTAATTTCTGTTATAAAAAGATAAGGCTTATTTTGTTCATCATTTTTCATCAATCCTTTAACTTTCACAAAACCGTCGACGATATCTGTGCCTTGATAAAATCCACGAGTAATGCCGTCATCATCAGCCAATGTGACCCAAGTGCCATTTTTTTCCATATCAACAGTCGCCTTTTTTAAAAACCCTGACTTTTCCATCATGTCATTGGACATGGGCTGAGAGAGTGACTCTGCTGCAACAGGCGCAAGTACATTCGGAATTGATTGCGCAGAAGCTGAAATGATTGGCGAATCGGCAGACGCAATCTGAGGAATCTCAGGATTACTGTTCTGCTCTGCTGTTGTTTGTGATCCAATTGAAGCCGGTATATCTGATGCAGGATTATTTGCTGATTCTTGCTCCGATTCAATCGCGGTTTGTGGAGCGGGATTTTCTTTTGAGGCTTTATGTAAAAATTTATCCAGCAAATGCAGTTTAAATGCTATAAACGCTGCCGCGCTTAATAAAACAATAATTGCAGAAATAATAGTCATTATTCCCGGGAATCCAGTTTTAACAGGGGTAATCGCGGGAGTGAGTTTAGTTTTTTGGATGGGTGAGACGGGATGTGAAGTAACCGGATTTATTATAATTGGATTTGGCAATGAAAGACTTGGTACCGGATACCCCCTCCCCTTCAATAATCGAAAATTTAAAAGCATGAGATTGTAATCAATTCCATCAATAACGCCATTATCATCAAGATCTGCCATATTAGGATTAAGACAAAGTCCTGAATTAGCTTTATTGCTGAAACAATTTACCAACATATTATAGTCGCTAATATCCATAATATTATCAGGAGAGGCTGGAGGGAAAATATCTCCATTGATCATGGTCTGATACGGCAAAGTCAAAAAAATATCTGTGCTGGGGGTTTTAAAAATTTCCCCGCCAGGAGAATTTGATCCTGATTCTTTTATAAGCTGGAGAAGGGCTTGAGGGGTTCTAAGTACAATCTGATAATTAGTCTCTGTGGTCACTTCTTTGCCTAAATCCACATACGGATTAATAAAATATGTATAAGTAGTACTGTAGGGATTGTCATCATAACTTGCTTGAGTTTTAATTGTATGCAAGGGCTTTACTCTCTTATCTACTGTATTCGCGTCAGGTTTATAAAGATACACTATGACATCTCTTATGGGATGTAGTGGTAATAAATTTCCTCCGTAAGTGCCGATTCCGGGCATGCTAAAGCTCAATTGAACCACCGGGCCAGCAGGCAAAGGAGAAGGTGTAGGAATAAATTCTATTGTCGGTTCTATTGTCGGATAGACAGGAGGCATATCTGGCTCTAATGCAACAGAGGGACTGGATGAATTATCCGTGGATGCCCTGATGAAAAAACTAAATGTATAATAAACGACTATATTTGTAACAAAAATAATTACCCAAATTAATATCGTGTACTCGATAAATACCTGAACAACCTTTTTTTTAGGATGATGTATTCTGTTACTCATTTAATCACCTTGTGCTTCCCAATAATTTCGCAAAAGAATATTGTAATCAATAACATCCGCACGGGTATCATCATTAAAATCAATTAGTTCTTTATCTTTATCCTTACATTTTCTATTCTGGAAACACACTAAAGCCAAATTATAGTCTTTAATATCAATCACATTATCATCATCAATATCTCCTTGAAGGAGTTTCGTCTCAGGAAGCACGTTCAACCGATTTTTGTCCAAAACTTGAAAAGTCGGCAAAACAATTACCCGCAGCATATGATCGGAAAGTATTTTGATAAAATATGTGCCATTCTCTACCGGACCGAAATGAATTACTCCTCTGAATAAATTTATACGATCGTAAACTAAAAATCCATTGCTTTCTGTAACCAAGTTATTATTTAAATCGTAAATACCAACTACAACATGCCGCGTTAAATTTTTTGGATAAAGATTTCCTCCAAGACCAATACCAGTTACTTTAACTGCAGCAAATAACTGCATATCAAGCGGGTTAGGCACATAATCCGGAGGGAGCGTAGGGGTCGGCTTGGGAGGTAGTTTAGGTATAAATGGCTTTGTGGGGAACGGAATTAAAGTTGTTGTAGGGGTAGGTAAATTAGGTATAGTTGGAGTTGGAGAAAAAGTTGGACTAGGAATAACTGAAATATTGGGCGTAGGAGTAGATTTGCTATCGAAGCTACCTAAATCCAAAGTCCAGAAAGAAATACTATTGTCTTGATTCGATTCAAGCGCAATGCCTATCTCTTTAAAATTACTATTCAATAAATTGGCGTTCTGTTGGGGAGAATGTTTCCAGGCATTAAGTATTGTCTGGCTGTCAATTGTACCGCTATCTATATTCTCTCCTATGCTGGCTGGACCGATATATCCGCAATCAGCCAGCCTAATAGGCACATTTCTTCCTAGTGAATCTGTATGACTAAGCGATCTATTTATGAACATATCATTACTCATCCAGCTAGCTCCCATTATTAATGGATCAGACCATGTTAAAGGATTTAAGCCCTGCTCCCGGCGATAATTATTAATAAGATCAAATAAGTTTTGCTCCTCTGGTGATATAAGTAATTTATCCGACTCAACAGAGCAATCAAGCGCATTAACTGTACTCGCGGTATCTAGAGTAAGCGCTTTTGATTGGATATTGCTTTTCTTTTGTATTTGAAGCAAAAAGATAGAAGTTCCCATAATCAAAAGCACAGAAAAAGAAAATAGTAAAAGCCAAAAGGATTTATTCCGGCGATACTGAGTATTAGTCATACTATAAAAATAGTATAACTTTTACTGATTATAATCAAGAAGCGGAGGCAAATATTTTATGGTATGATAATAGATTTCGCAGTAAGGGTCGGGTGATATGTATATGATGCTTTAGTTACATTGGTTAAAAGCAAATTAAAAGTCCCCTTTTCTTTAGTGTTTAGTTTAAATATTACCTCTCCATTGCTGGCTGTTTTCCCTGAGAATGAATAAATCTTGCCTGATGGCGATGTAATAGTCGCTTTCACCGTTGCCGAATATATAGGCGAAAAGGCAGTCTCGTCAATAACTTTAATAACACCGGTAATTCTACTATACCTTGCTGAAATATTAGTGTAAGAAAGCGCAATATCAGATACAGTCATTACATTAGAGGGACTCGCGGTTGGCGTGCTGGTGGGCGCAGATGTGGGTTCGGGCGCGGGCGGAGTTGTGGGCGCGGGGATATCTATTGATCCTTTCACTGCATTATAAGCATTAATTCTGCCTGAGTTCCAATAGCTTCCTGTACCCGCTATTTTATCAGCTGTCTGCTCAATGCGCTGCCTTACGCAAGCATTGTCCAAGCATACTCCAGATGCCCATACCAGAGCCGCTGTACCAGATGTGAACGGAGTTGCCATAGAGGTGCCTGAAAGGTATGCGTATGAATTGCCTATATATGTTGAATAAATTGTTACTCCGGGGGCTGAGACATCAACCCAGTTGCCATAGTTGGAAAAATAAGCTTTGGTATCGTTTTGATCCACTGCCGCTACCGCGATGACATTTAGATAGGCTCCTGGATAAATCGGATTAGCATTGTTATTGTTGCCTGCAGCAGCTACAACTACAGCCCCTTTGTTCCAGGCATAATTCACTGCATCAAGCAATGCCTGCGAATATGAAGAACCGCCCAGGCTCATAGTAATAACCTTGGCGCCCTGATCGGCAGACCAAATAATGCCATTAGTAACCCATGAATAGTACCCTGACCCGTTATCGTCGAGCACCTTTGTATTAATAAGCGCAGTATTGTATCCCGTACCGGCCACACCATTGGCGTTATTGGTTGCAGCAGCTACAATACCTGCCACATGCGTGCCATGACCATCGAGATCAGAAACAGTGGAACTATTGGTGAAATTAATGTTCGAAATAACTTTACCATTAAGATCGGGATGTGACTGCTCAATGCCGGTATCCAGTATCGCGACCTTCACTGAAGTATCGCCTGTAGTTATGTCCCACGCGCTTAAAATGTCGTTACTGGCGGCATTTATCTTGAATAATCCCCATTGTTGCGAAAGTAATGGGTCGTTGGTGGCGGATAATTTCTGCGCTATAAAATTAGGCTCTACATACTCTACTGTCGGGTCAGTTTTCAACCGCTGCATTATGTTTTCCACATCCCCATTAGGCACTCTAATCACCTGCATACGCAGCTTGTCCAGCTTACTCTTCAATCCAATATTAAATTTTTTACGGACTTGTTCTTTTTCAATATCAGAAATATTAGCTTTAAATTTTACTATAAGCTCATTAGTAGAGACTCGTGTATTTAGCGCAAAATTAGTTTGACCGGACACTTTATTGCCCAAAAAAAGTCCAATAATGATAATTAAAATTATATAAATGGAATGGAGAAATAATTTCCGGCTCATATAATTCTCATATTACCTCATACAAACACCAATTTGTCAAATATAAATCGTGGACAATGCTGTTGTCTTGAATTATTTACTTAACCTACAATTGGTAAGGGTATTTCTAATTTTTTTGGAATTAATTTTTGTATTTTTTCACTATTTTCTTTTATGTTCGGTATATTTGATAAATAGATTTCTTCTTTAAGAGTAGGATCGTATAGTTCAATTGTCCCATAATTAAAAAGGGCTCCAAATAATGATTGACTGGACTTAATCCCCTCGATAAAACTGCAAGCATATTTTTGTTGTTTTTTCAAAATTATACCCCTATGCTTAATAACCCCAGCTTTGGATATCTCAGTAAATTCCGATACCCATTTTAAGACAATCAGAGATACCATTCCTATGTTAATTAAAAATGCTATTATCAAAACTGTAAAATACAAGATAGGATAGCCGTTAATATTGAAATTAGAATTTATATATGAGTATAAAATAAATAAAAGAATCATTATAAATCCAAAAAGTAATTCTGTAAAAATTACGCGGATAATAATTAAGACAGCACTCTCCCTGAGGATTATTTTACCCAGCCCTGAAGCTTCTGTTTTTAATTCTTCTGTTTTTATTTTTTTTGCTCTTGATACTTCCTCCACTGGTTGTGCCTGTTCATTTGTAGTTGTTTTAAACTTCGCGTCTATTCGGGCTATTAGTTCATCTGTAACAAAAGGCTTACACATATAATCATCCGCGCCTATTTGGAAGCCATGTACTACGTCATAGCTTTGGTTTTTGCTGGTTAGCGCGATTACAATTATGTTTGGGTGGTCTTTTTTGATCTTTACACACACCGTTTCTCCTGGAACTTTTGGAAGTCCGAAATCAAGAAGTACCAAATCCGGCAAGTATTGCTCAACTGCCTCTAATGCCTCTGCTCCATCAGCAGCCTCAATTACACGAAAATTATTAGCCGTCAGGATTTTTTTTAAAAATTTCCTCAACTCACTATCATCCTCAACAATCAGAATTAATTTACGCATTTTTAAAATTATACCACTTATATAAACAATAAGCATGACGTTTCTATGTGGGCTTGACAGGAGCTTATATTAAGCAAACAAAATCTGATATAATGCCGTTAGACCAGTCAATATATAAGTAATACTATAATTTAATTATGGATAAGGCTCCGCTTATTGAGGTCAACCAATTTAAAATTTTTAAAGAGGTATACAATTTATCAAAAGGACTAATCTCTCCTAAAAATCTGATTTTAAGATATTTTTTAATTATTGTATGGAATGCATTTTTTGGAATAATTATGTATTTTTCAGTCAATGTGCTCAAGGCATATTCTGATAGTGCGCCTTTTTTTAGTCCTATTTTCTTAATAATAGCCATTGATGCTTTTTTAGGAAGTTTATCTTTAGCGCTTATATTTACAGCAATTTTTTCCTTCGAAATCTACTTCCTTCTTATATCTGTTGAACAAGCTAATTTAAATTCTTCATTATTTCTACAGATAGCCTATTTTAGCGCCACATCAATAATGATAAGCTATCTGGTAAATTTAATTAAACATAGACAAGCTAGCGAAGTCGCAAAATTAAAACAGCAGGAAAAATTATACGCGCAAACATTTATTCAATTAAATGATGAATATGAAAAAGCAGTCAAAAATGTTAAAGCCAGAGATCAATTCCTTTCTATAGTCTCACATGAGGTAAAAACGCCCATGACTATAATGCTTTTAAAACTACGTGATGAATTAAAAAAAGATTTTACGCTTTGGTTAAATAGCATAGAAAAAAATCCTCTGGCTAAATTTTCAATCAGGCAATTAATGTTGGTGCTCAAAAATTCGGAGCAACAAATAAAATTTATGTCAACAATGATCAATGATTTAGTTGACGTTTCGCTTATCACAACAGGAAGGATAATATTGGATATTGAAAAAACTGATTTGGCTCGTGCAACAAAAGAAGTAGTACAGGATTTTTCTGAAATGTTAAAAAGGGAAAAATGCAAGATGAAAATCCAGGGAAAATCACCTGTTGTTGGCAGGTGGGACAAAATGCGAATCAAGCAGATAATTACAAATCTTATTTCAAACGCGATAAAATATGGAGAAAGTAAGCCAATTGAAATTAAAATTTTTAAGTCCGGAAATTACGGAACATTTATTATAAAAGATGAAGGCATAGGAATCCCTTCTCAAGATCAAAAAAATATATTTGATATTTTTAAACGGGTTAATAAAAAATATAAAAAAGGATTAGGTTTGGGTCTTTTTATTACAGCTCAACTAATCAAAATGCATGGGGGAACTATAAAGGTTACCAGTGTGCCAAAAAAAGAAACAGTTTTTACGATTAAACTACCTCTCAATAATACTAAGTCCAAATAATGATTTTGAAATCTTGCCATCGGCTCTCTGCTTTTTAGCTATCATTCTCATTCAAAAGTGTTGCCTATATATTTCATCTTCTGTGCAAATATAATTGTGTTGTCAATAATCTCACAGCTTTGTTATAATACTATTTAAAGAGATATAATTTAGTTACGAAACTGCGTATCGCAATGAATCGGGCCTGTAGCTCAATGGTAGAGCAATTCCCTCTTAAGGAATGGGTTGGGGGTTCGAATCCCTCCAGGCTCACAGTGCAAACGCGGGGATTGACAGTCAACCTAAAAAGATTATAATTAACATCAGTCTAAATGGTCTTGGTACGCTGAATTACAAGAATAACTTCTCGTCTTTGGCGAGTTTTTTTGATGAACGAGGATTATTTTTATCTTTCAGTATCCCCTGATTCATTTCAGAATAAGTAAAAGTTTTTGCTCTTTAATAATCAAGATGTGGTAGGAATTTTTTTCGGATTATTCCCTAAAGAAATCCGAAATCCGGATTGATGGTCCGCCAGTTGGCGGATCGTTGATTTTTTTTGAGAATTTGATCCTGGTTCAGGATTAACGCTGGCGGCGTGCCTTAAGCATGCAAGTCGAACGGTTGAGTCGCAAGACAAGACAGTGGCAGACGGGTGAGTAACGCGTAGGAATCTACCCCTAGGTGGGGCATAGCCTTTCGAAAGGAAGGATAATACCCCATAGTCCCGCAAGGGTAAAGGACTTAACGGTCCGCCAAGGGAGGAGCCTGCGTCCTATCAGCTAGTTGGTGAGGTAATAGCTCACCAAGGCTATGACGGGTAGCTGGACTGAGAGGTTGATCAGCCACAACTCCACTGAGACACGGGGAGTACACCTACGGGTGGCAGCAACTAGGAATATTGCGCAATGGACGAAAGTCTGACGCAGCGACGCCGCGTGGAGGAAGAAGGCCTTAGGGTTGTAAACTCCTTTTGCCAAGCTGTTCACGGCTTGGCGAATAAGCCTCTACTAACTACGTGCCAGAAGTCTCGGTAATACGTAGG
>CAZJRC010000027.1:0-6332 GCA_964548495.1 uncultured Gammaproteobacteria bacterium
GAAACAATCAACGCGCCCAGGGCGAAGATCTGCAGTTCGATAATCAATAGCATGCCTGTGTCTTTTTTTGTGACACCTTTGTCGGAAAAAGCTAAAGCGCGGCCAATGACAAACCAAAATTTACCCGGTATATAACGCTTCAACTCTGACGTCGCCCAAAGAAATGAAACTTCTCTAAAGGGTATTTTATAAGCTTGTTCCCGCAATAGTTTGTACCATATATAGCTTTTCAAAAAAAAGAAGGTCAGAAAGCATAAAATTCCTATTAATAAAAAGACGATATTGGCATGCTTTAAATTGTTTATCAGATCACTGCCTTGAGGAGCAATCAGTTTCCAAATAAAATATAAGGCGATGAGAGACAGCGGCCAGCCAATGAGGAATTTGCTCAGTTTGTAAACTTGGTTTTTCATTCAGCAACAAAATGATTATAACATGAGCAGATTGAATTGAGCGCGATGCTTTGTTAGATTGGGCTAACTTAACTGATTTATTGTTTTGCGGTGAGAAAATTTTTACGCTGCGGATTTTGAGGACTCGATATGTTTCAATCTCCTGTCGTGATCATCAACTTTGATTTGAAGTTCTCTTGTATGATGTGCACCGACTTCGTTTTCAACTGATAAATCATCCACCCGCCCTACAAATCCGTCAAGCGTATTCTGAAGCCTGTCGAGTTTGATATCAAGTTTTTGATTATCTGCTCTAAGATCCTTTATCCCCTCCTCAACATTTTCTACTCGTTCTTCAAGCCTTAAAAGATCTTGTCTTACATACTTAATTTCAAGTTTTAAAGATTTAGTATCGGCTTTTACAGCAGAAAGTTCCGTTTTCGTTGCTAATTTTTTCATATCTGCTTTTGTTGATTGTTCCAATCTGCTTATATCAGCTTTTGTTGTTTTCTCCAGTTTTTGAATATCTGATTGTAAGTTATTAATATCAGATTTTGTAGCAAATTTACTGGTATCCATAATAAGCAATAGTATAACATCTCCTTATGCATTATCGTCAATAGGACTATTCGTACCGTAAGGCCTCAATTGGCGAGAAGCGGGAGGCGCGAATAGCGGGGGCTGTGCCGAAGATTATTCCTACAGCAACTGAAAAGACGAAGGCAAGCACCACAGACCAAGGGGTGACTTCTGAGATGAAAAATTTTGCCAATATAAATGAGGCCAACAGTCCAAATATTATGCCGATTATCCCACCACTGACACTTAAGATTACTGCCTCAACGAGGAACTGATTGCGTATATCCCGCCGTTTCGCGCCAAGAGCCATGCGGAGTCCTATTTCGCGTGTTCGTTCAGTGACTGAAACGAGCATGATATTCATGACACCTATTCCTCCTACAACTAACGAAATGGCTGCTATGCCGCCCAGCGCTATTGTCAATGTATTCACAATATTAGTCACAGTGGATAAGGTCTGCTCCTGTGTTTGTAAGGTGAAGTCATCTTCCGTCAACCGTTGTGTCAATATCCGGCCGGCTGTTTTTTTGACCAAACCGACAAGCTCCGGTTTCTTAGCTGAGATATAAATAGTATTCACATTATTTACTCCGAATTGGCGCGCCGCGGCATTGATAGGGATTACTACAGTATTGTCCTGATCAAGACCAAAAAGCGAACCTCTTTCTTTCATGATCCCAATTATGGTGTAACGAATTCCCTCAACAGATATTTTTTCTCCAATAGGATTTATTCCTTGAAAAAAGCGTTTCACGACTGTCTTACCGATCACAGCCACTCGACTACCTGATTTTTCCTGTTGAAAAGTAAAAAAAGTTCCCTGTAACGTCTCGGCGTTGATTACAATATCGGGATAATTGGCAGTTGTACCGAGAACTGAAACTCCTTTGTCGGTTTTATTTTTATATTTAAGAGTAGTTGGTTTTTGTACCACAGGACCCACGTCAGCGATTCCTGCTAATTTCACACGCAGTCTTTTAGCATCAGTGATAGTAAGTTTATTAGTTTGCTGTCCGCCCGGAGTACGCGCTCCCCCTATCTGGCCGGGGATAACGAAAATAAGATTTGAACCAAGACCGCTTATCTGATTGGTAATGTATTTTTGGAGTCCCGATCCAAGAGACACCAAAACAATCACGGCAAAAACGCCTATAATCACTCCAAGCGTTGTGAGTATTGAGCGCATTTTGTTTGACAAAAGAGAGTTTAATGCTAGTTTCAATAGTTCACGGGAATTCATATTTAAATTATTTTTCCATCTTTTAACGCTATTATTTTCTTTGCTTGCCTGGCAATGTCATGTTCGTGAGTAATCATAATAATTGTATTCCCCTGCTTGTTTAGATCTTTTAATATAGTCATTATTTCTTCACCGGATTTTGTATCCAAATTGCCGGTAGGTTCGTCCGCTAAAATAATTGAGGGGTTATTCATAAGCGAACGCGCGATTGCGACTCTCTGTTGTTGTCCACCCGATAATTGATTAGGTTTTTTATGAATTTGATCTTTAAGACCGACTAATGTCAGCAGTGATTTCGCTTTCTCTTCGCGCTCTTTTTTGCTCACACCCTTATAAATAGCCGGCAAAATAATATTTTCCAGCACAGACAACCGCTTGAGCAGATTAAATGACTGAAAAACGAAACCTATTTCTATATTACGTATACCAGAAAGAGCGTCTTGTGATAATTTTGACACTTGCCTGTTATTTAATATATAACTTCCGCCAGTCGGCCTGTCCAAAAGGCCAATAATATTAAGAAGGGTTGTTTTACCTGAGCCGGAAGGACCCATAATAGCAATAAAATCTCCTTTTCTAATTTCCAAATTTATGCCCTGTAGAACTTTGGTCACCACTTCGCCTTTGCCGTAGTTTTTAACTATATTTGACAATTGTACCAGCATAGAAGATCAAATTAAAAAAAATAGAATCTTTTAGTATTCTTATGCATTGCTTCAACCTCATCAATTGAGATGGCTATCGAATCTCCATCTTGTAATCCGCTAATTACTTCTATGTCCGTGTCACTGCGCATGCCTAACTTAACTTTGCGTTTTTCAAAGGCCGCGCCATTTTGGACATAGACGTATTTCTCCTCAACAATACTTCCAAGCGGTACGGTAAGTACTTTATGTTTTTCCAATAATTTTATCTGACTGTCTCCTGTCATACCGATTCTATATTTATAGTCTGAGTTGTCCGGAAGTTGCGCTCTCACATTAAACACATTTCCGCCATTACTTGATAAGTGGCTGGTAAAATCGATTTTGTTAATCTTCAAATTGACTGCTTTTTCAGGATATGATTCAAATACAACTTGTGCACTCATATCCTGCTTGATTTTAGCAATATCTGCCTCATCAACTTCCAGGGTAAATTCCAGACTGCGCGGATCAGTAACTACGTACTGAGCGGTCGACGCTACGATTGCTCCCGGCGTATCCGCATCGGCTTGAGTCAGGATCCCGTCAATTGGGCTTACGAGGTATGATTGTTCTTTGGCCAAAGACTGCAATTCTACAGAATAAACGGCTTTCTCAAGATCATATTGATTATTTTGCAAGACCCGTTTCATGGTGTCATTCAGCGCTTGAGAGGGAGTACGATTTTGATTGCTTTGCCTGGTTTCGTCAAAAGTATTGCGCTGTTTCATATAATCTCTCAGCTCTTCTTCAAGCTTTCTTTGCACAGTCCTGATATCTTGAGCGGCGATTGTCTGACCGGCAAAAACATGATCGCCCCTCAACGCTCCGATATAGACCAGTTTGCCGCTTGTCAGAAAATTAAGCTTCGCTGAAGTAACCGCCTCAACTTTACCGCTGGTAGTCACAATTTGAGCAATATTTTGGCGCCTCAGCTTATACGTCTTGATATCAATGCTTTGCTTAGGATATAAAAAGAAAAAAAGCACACCGATAATTAAAACAATAGCTATACTGCGTTTTTTGTGATGCCTAACATATTTCATTTTTTACTTAGGTTGATTATAGCATAGCCATAAACGACCACAAATCCTCAAAGCATTGTATATTCCAAATGCTCTAAAATAAACTTAACTTATTCCGGCAGAATGTATTTGAAGCCTTATCCTTTTCAAAATCCTAATTTTTCTTTTACAAAAATTAAAACTATACGATTAGGCATTATTTCGCTATTGATTATTAATAGCTTCCTGATACCGCTATGCATACCGTAAGCTTGCATCATCCTCTTATCCTCAAGCTTAAAAGTATATTCCTCAATACGCTTTATGGCATCATCAAGATTTTTAACTATCTTTTGTGTACCGACTACCCATATTACATTTTTTGCCGAGAACACATATGGCGCGAGCTGACTGCCGGAATTGGAAGCGATAACTACTTTACCATCAACAGTCACCGCATGGACGCTTCCTATGACATAATCAGGCGCGCTGTTGATGCGCCTCATTTGCGATCTTTGCTCGCTTTGCGAAAGAGCCATGATCTTTTTTCTCAGGGATTCAAATTCCTGCGATTCATCAATCGCGCTGTCAAGGCCAATCTGCTGCGCAGTTGTTGAAGTAGCGGTCATAACAGTTGCTCCTTTTTCAATCAGAGACAGAGCTTTTTCTTTTGCCTCCCGGCTGTTTTCTACAACAAAGACTTTTATACCGTTTGTTTCCAACGCTTTTTTGGTTTTTTCTATGGTTGTTTTGTCAGCTAATTTGTCCCAAATCATAATTCACTCACCCCCTTTCATTTTGCTTCTTTTGTCATTTTGTCAATATTTATACCTATACTTCCAAGATACTTTTTATTAATTTTGTAAAAATGGCTCACGCCGTCTTTCCTTGCAGAAAGAATTTTAGCGTCAATGAGCTTATTGAAGTGATGCGATAGAGTTGGCTGGGCAAGAGGAAATTGTTTTATAAGTTCTTGGCAGGAAAATTCATCTATAGACGCCAGTTTTTGTACTATCTCAATACGGGTCGGATCAGACAGTGCTTTAAAAACTTTTATTAAATGCTTAGCCATATTTATCGATATATTTCTATATATAAATATAATAAAAGTTAACTCCGTTGTCAAGGCCATATCTCAAGCCTGATTGAATTGAAGGCGATGCTTTGTTAGAATGGGCTAAGAATAAACTAGCGCGCCTGTAGCTCAGTGGATTAGAGCACTTCGCTTCGGACGAAGGGGTCGGGGGTTCGAATCCCTCCAGGCGTACCAGTAAGGAAATTATTAGATACACCGAGTGTGTGTATTGGATTAATTCTATGACCAGAGTATTTACGCAAACATTTGGAGTAGTTGGGGGCATCCTTGAACGTGACGGGAAAATTATATTGGTGCGTGAAGCACGAGGAAAGAGACCCGATCATGGGAAATGGAATCACCCCGCTGGCTGGATTGATATTGGAGAAAATCCAATTGAAGCAGTCAAACGCGAAGTATTGGAGGAATCCGGTTTTACTTTCACACCTAAATATCTTCTGGGCATTTATTCTTTGGTTAGGAAAGATATTGAAAAGGAACTTGGCGCGACACCGCACGCAATCAAGCTTATTTTCATCGGCGATATTTCGCAAACTCCTAACTCGATTCTTGAAGATGACGTGACTGAGACAAGATGGTTTACTCCCGATGAAATTTACGCGATGGATAATACAACACTTCGTGATTTGGATATAAAACAAATGGTGAAAGATTATTTCTCAGGCAAGAAATTAACGCTTGACAGTATCACTCATACCATAGCAACAAGATGACCAGGCATAAATTTAAAATGGGATTTTTGATAATTGACAAACACGAGAAGTAAATTTAAAATATGAAATAGAATGTCCGAGTTTTATACGAGTACATTCGGCTGGAAAACTACGCAAATGGGTCCTGAAATGGGTAATTATGTAGTGGCTCAAACAGATGAGACAGACGAGAATGGCATGCTGAAGAAGACCAACAGAATCAACGGCGGTTTCTATCAGAAAACAAGTGACAAAAATTCTCAACATCCCTCAATCGTTATTAGTGTTGATGATATTAAAAAACACATGAAAAAAGTCGTTGATGCAGGAGGAAAAATCCTAGGC
This sequence comes from uncultured Gammaproteobacteria bacterium, assembly GCA_964548495.1. Classification (GTDB taxonomy): domain Bacteria; phylum Patescibacteriota; class Microgenomatia; order Levybacterales; family UBA12049; genus JAHIGH01. The sequence goes on from CAZJRC010000027.1 coordinate 6,032, forward strand.
AAGCCGATGGATATACCGGAAGTAGGAGCATTCGTTTCATTTATAGATACAGAGGGCAACCGCTTGAGCATGCTGCAACCGCTTCCCAGAACAGAAAAATTGAAGAAATAATAATTAATTGCGAGACCCAAAAAGAGATTGATTATTACTGGGGAAAATTATCCGCTGTACCTGAGGCCGAACAATGCGGCTGGCTCAAAGATAAGTACGGCGTGTCATGGCAAATTGTTCCAACTGCTATGAAAGAGATGATGACAAGCGGAGACAAGGATAAAATCGCGCGAGTAACGCAGGCATTTCT
>CAZJRC010000027.1:6385-12000 GCA_964548495.1 uncultured Gammaproteobacteria bacterium
ATATAATCATATGAATCAAAAAGGATTTGTAACTCTAATACTAATCGCGGTAGTCGTCTTATTCGCTGGCGTTGCAGCTTATATAAGGCTGAATCAACAAACCGCGCCTACAGAACAATCAATTCCATCATATAAATTCATTCCAACACATAGTCCAACGCCAATTTCTGATCCAAATCTAACCCCAGTCGATCCTACGACCCAAAACACTACAGAAACAAATGGAAAACTTTCCAAAATAATCGTTTTGCTTTTCAATTTGAATATCCAACTGAATGGAGCGTGTTGGATAAAGTAGATAATCAGAATAGTATTGATTTTTGGCTACCAGAGAATAATATGGCTACTATAATCATGGACATCAAAACAGGAATAGATTTGTCTGTTATAGGGATTTCTTACTGTGAAGCATACCCACAAAACAAAAGGTGTGAATCTTTAAAAATTGGTGGCGGTGGACATATCGTTATTATTGACTGGGACGAAAATAGACAAGCTAATGCTATGATTAGCCTACAAGATGCTACTGGAGTTAGTTTTACTCTTCATAAGGTGAATTCAGAAACAAGAGATACATTCCGCAAGATTCTTTCGACCTTTAAAAATAAGTTAATTGAGTAATTTTTTTCTAATTTCAGGCTAAGGTTTTTTCGTACTTACATCCTTGAAATTTTTCAGAAGTTCGGATTTATCGTTAATGTCTAGACGTAAATCTATAATGAACGCCTCTTTAGCCGCGTATGCCTGTTTGAGAGCGTTTTCAAGTTCACGGGGTGTTTTTACGGTGATGTTGGCATGAAAATCAGTATTTGACGGCCAGATAAGCGGATCAATTTTCGCTAAGGTTGCACCCGGTCGGAGTTGGCGCATCATAGACCATCCGCCGTTATTCAGGATAATTATAATTGGCCTGGCTCCTGTAAGCGCGAATGAATACGTTTCGCCCATGCAATACGCGCCGTCGCCAGTAAGTACGAGCGGTCTTCTACCTGTCGCGTGTTCAAGTCCAATACATCCGGCAAATATACCCATTGCGGCGAAATTACCGGTATAGTTAATTCTTGACGGGATACCCGGGAGGATTCCAAGCGCTATAAACATCGCGTCCCCAACATCGGCGAGAAATGGCATATCCTTATCTTTCAAGAAAGAATTGAGGATAGGGGCTATGTCTGACACCTGAATAGTTTTTTCTTTTGTGGTATTTTTACGCGATAATTTCCATTTCGCGTCGCGATCCTGTACCACTGACGCGAATGACGCAAAAGCTTGCTGGACAAACGGCTTTGAAGTCTCGGCGAGTTGTTTAATCAACCAGATTTGAGCCTTGGTGTTACACTGTATTTTAGATTCTCTGCCTATCGACACATACCCTTCTCTCGGATCAAAAATAATTGAGGCGGGCGGGAGTTTCACCGTGTCAGTTTGGAGCGCGAAATTGAGATCAGTATCCAAAACGCCTACATCGATCCTATCCGCTGTATTCTCCGTAATCTCGCGGATGTTTCGCGGAATGCTCGCGGGACCGTTATAAACTCCGATAAACCGCGGATGATCGATGGGAAAAGCACCGAAGCCGTTGAATCGCGATACAGCCGGAATATTGAGTTTTTCGGCGAGATTGACGGTCTCTGTCAACATACCAAATTCTTTTACCTCGTGGCCGATGGAAAGAAGCGGATGCTTCATCTGGGCGAGGGCTTTTTTGAGTTTTTGCAAAATATTATCAATTGTTTGGCGCGGACTTTCTTTGATAGGATCATCATATTCTGCTCTAATTTTTTCAATCTTGGCTGAATCGAAAGCTATTTCTTTGTCCCAAACGTCAGAAGGTATGCCTATATATACCGGAAGCCGATCTCTCACGCACATGCCCACCAATGCGGCTATATCCCGCGCGGCTGTTTTATAATCGGTGATACTTTTTACTCTGTCCTTCCCGAGTTTAACCGCTAGCAAATTCAACTGGTCATCAAAATCACCAAACCTGAGCTGGTGATGGTGCAAGCATGGATTTGACTCGCGAAACTTAATACCCGGTTCTCCGCCGACAATAACCAGTGCCGAGTTGTGAAGATATCCTTCGTCAACGGCGTTCAAGGAATTATTGACGCCGGCGTTATATGTTAAATATACACAGCCAAGTTTCTTCACCCGGCCGTACGCTTCCGCGGAAAACGCGGCGGTCGCTTCGTGCACGCAGGTAATATTGGCGATTTTTCCAAAAGTTTCCAGTTCTTTCCGAATACGGATAACAGCATCGCCGTCTACCCCGTAGACATGTTCAACTCCATAGGAATATAGACGAGAAAGCAAGAACTGTCCTAATCTTTCAGTTTTTTTCATCACGTATATATTATCATGAAAAATAGTAAAATGGAAGATATGCCCAGAGTAACAAGCAGTTTTCAAAATTATACTGTAGTGCTATAATAAATTTTAAGACTAAAACAAATATTGTAATAGATAATGAAAATTAAAATAAAAAAAATCAGGTATTCTCGTTTATCGGAAATTGATTGGGGAAATTTAGGATTTGGAAAATATTTCTCTGATCACATTTTTATTGCTGATTTCGACGGAAAAAGCTGGGATAATCCCAGAATTATTCCTTATGGAAAGCTTGACATGAGTCCCGGCATTTTGGCGCTTCATTACGGGCAATCGGTTTTTGAAGGGATGAAGGCATACCGTTATAAAAATGATGATATATATTTATTTCGTCCTCTGGACAATTTCAGGCGCTTAAATCTTTCGGCGGAAAGGATGGCAATGGCGGAAATTCCGGAAGATCTTTTCATGGAAGGATTGAGTTCTCTATTGCGCATTGATAAGCAATGGATTCCTGCTGCCAAAGGTTGCTCGCTGTACATTAGGCCATTGCTTTTCGCGACGGATGAAGAAATCGGCGTAAAAATTTCCAATACTTACAGATTCATCCTTATGACCTCTCCAGTAGGGGCGTATTATTCTGAGCCGTTGAAGGTTTTGGTGGAAACGAAATATTCGCGGGCTGCCCCGGGAGGCGTAGGTTTAGCAAAAGCGGCGGGCAATTACGGCAGTTCGCTGCTGCCAACCCGACTCGCGCATGAAAAAGGCTACAATCAAGTGCTTTGGACTGATAGCTGTTCTCATTCATACCTGGAAGAATCCGGGACCATGAATGTGATGTGCGTCATGGAAGACGTGCTTGTTACGCCTAAGCTCAGCGACACTATTTTGAAAGGTGTTACACGTGACAGTGTACTTGCTATCGCGCGCGATTTGGGGATAAAGACAGAGGAGCGAAAAATAAGCATTGATGAAGTGATCAGTGCTCATAAAAAAGGAATTTTGCGGGAAATGTTTGGAGTAGGGACGGCAGTCGTAATTACTCCTATATGTCTTTTCGGTTATAACGGAAAAAATTATGAATTACCGGTAATAGCTACTGAAAAAAGTATAGGAACGCGGATTAAAAAAGAACTTGACGGCATACGCGCGGGAAAAATTCCCGATACTCGCGATTGGATGCAGAAGGTTTGAAAAAGGTCAGTTGAAAATCGGGTTTTGCTCCGTCTGTGGACAAGTATCCTCTAATCTAAGAGTACCTGTGATTGAGTCGCTACGGCCGGCGAAAGGTCCGCCTGGCGCGCCGACAAAGTCAATACGATAGGTGATGTCAAAGAAACTGTCTACCTGGAAGCCGCCATCGGGAAGTTTAGTCAAAGTAGTGTGGCCCGGGCTTGGCAGTCCAAAGCCGCTTCCGGCAGTAACGCGAAGCAGATCAAAATCGGGGTCACCAGTTAATTGTCCCTGGAGCCGAAGCATATCAGTGTCAAAAGATTGCACAGGATCGCCCGGCGTACGCGGGGAGGTGTGGATTTCTCCGCTGATGGGCAGATTCAAAACTCTACCGCCTCCAGTAATTGACAGTTGCAGCATCTCGGTTTCGTAAGTATATGTCTCCCCTGCTGATGGACTCCCAATTCGCGTTATTATTGTGTCGGGTGGATTACTATGAAATGAAACGTCTGCCGTGAGCCCTGCTCCTCCGGTAAGAGTGGGTTGCACAATCGTCAACGGGTCGCCGAGATTGTGATATTTCGTATTGAGATCAAAGACTACCGCGGTTCCATTTTCGTCAGGCTGGATACACCCCGTAGATAGCAAGGTTTTGATTGTTGGAAGACAGATTTCCTCTGTTTGTACGGCTTTGAGCGATTTAATGCCAAACTGATCATTGGCGATTACCGGACGATTGACTGGATTGTGAGGAATGACTTCATAGCACATCAAGTGATTCTTTTCGTCAGCAATTTTGTAGACCTTGCCATCATGAGTCTTCTCCGCGGGATTACACAGATATCGCGGCCTAATCACTTCAAATTGCCTTGTTTGAAATTGGTCAGTAAGAAACACTCCTGTCCCAAGATCATAAGGCTCTACGTCATAGCAAAGATAGTGATTGACGTTCTGCGGGACCGGCGGCACTATTGACGCGATTAGCTTATCTGCCATGAATGGGGGCACTGTTGACAATATTCTCTCAATGGGGATACCTGTTTTTTTCTTTCCGGAGGGCGTCAATAAATAAAGGGGCTTTACCGCAGTGATATTTCGTGTTTCAAACTGGTTCTGAATCAGTACAGTACGAGGGACGAAGGAAGCGGCAGATTGAAAACGATAGGCTAAATAATGCAGATTGGGATTTTTGGGATTAAAACTGATTCCATCATGAATCTTCTTAACAGGATTCAAAAGCCGCTCAATCGAAACCAACTTAAAATCTGTGGGTTTTATAAATTGATCGCTTAAAACAATACTGATTGGATTGATAGATTTATCCAGAAGATAACTCAAGTAATGATCACAATTTATATTCTCGTCTATAAGCCCATTGCCATTATCGTCTTTGGCGTTACAGATTTCCGCGGGCAGTGTGACTTGTCCCAAAGCAATACCGCTGAAAACAAACACAGAAACGAATATGAATAAAGACACGAGGATAACTTTTATACCAAATATATTATTTATTTTCTTCATAAATAGTATCAGCACTTATGTAGTTTCGACTAAATTAGTATATTCTAAAAGAAAGGCGCGTGTCAACGACGTATTTTGGAATATAAATTATGTAAATAAATACCCATTACTGTTTATTCCCCTTTAGTTCTATGCTGAGTTTATTGTACGGAGTGATAACTAATTTCATTTCGCTCACCCTAGCTCCTCGAATTTGGGATTCAGTGTCTATGATGTATTTGAATGTATTGTTTACTTTTTCGCCCTCAAGAAATGGCGCTACAAAATCTCTCGGCTTAATCACCCAGAATAATGTTTCCGGGTTTACCTCGAGGTTGGTAGTAATTAACCTTCCTGTTGGTTGACGTTGGTTATCAAATAAATTTTCCAAATTAAACCTGGTGTCGATGTCTACAGAGGGGCTTAAAAAACCAAATTTCTTACTGGCTGTTACTGAGGTATTTACTTCTATTTTTCCTAAAGAAATTTGCGAATCCAATTTGTTTATCCGCGCATTCAAGCCTAATTTCCTAATCTCAGCTTCGTATTGAGCAACAACATAACGCATTATTTGCCCAAGACCACTTGACGCAAGTTCTGTAGAGAAAGTG
>CAZJRC010000028.1:0-3213 GCA_964548495.1 uncultured Gammaproteobacteria bacterium
CTGGTATACACCGGTAACTTCTATTTTTCTTTTAAAATTGCCTGCTTGACCAAGGGATGTAATTGTAAATACCCCGCTTGCTGAGCTTACAGAAATTGTCGCAGTGCCATCTTCTATAGTCAATACCTCTCCTTGATAGGCAGGGTTTCTTAATAATTGTAACATAGCATTTTCTGCTCCGCTTTGGGCAATTTCATAAGCAATCACGCTCTGCTGAAGCTTAGCGCCGCTTTTGGAATTGGTAAATATAATAAATACCGCGGATGAGGTAATCGTTATGGCCATAAGGGTAAATATAAGTAATGTTATCAATGCTTGACCCTGTGTTTCTTTCATTGTGAACTGATAGTTGTTTGATAAGTTCTGCTTTCCGGTCCGGCGTTTCTGGAAATTTTACTTGTTACTGTAAAGCTTAATCTAATTGTATCAGTATTTGTTCCAGAGCCGATTCTTGTAAATTGCAAGGCTGATATTGTCGTATTTACACTATTTAAGTTATTTGTGCCCTGATTATTTATGAGCTGTAGATTACCAAAACTCTGACTGTAAGTATGATTTACAGAATCTATGGTAAATGTCAAATTTGAACCGGATAAACCAGGAGACGCAGGGGTAATCAAAGTGTCGTTTGTAGGTGAGGCAGTTTTCATTGAATGTATGTCATAAATAAGTTTGGCTAGTATATATCGGCCGTCCAGATCAACACTTGAGGCTGATTGGGATTCCAGCTGTACATCAAGGATGGAAGAAAAAACAGATGTGAGAACCGTGATGAGAGTAATCAGAATGGCTGTATATAAAATTAGTTCTGTTATGGTAAAACCTCTTTGAAATTTATTCTTCATACTTATGGCGTGTTGAAATCAAGGGAAGTGATCATCTGATTGAAAATATAAGCAAAGGTAGCGTCGCTAATGTTGTTATTTAAAACCAGGAAACCATTGAAGTATTGGAATACACCGGCAATATAACTTGAGCCTATGACGCCATTTGTATATATAGTGCCCTGTACTCCATCCTGTATAAAAGAACCAACATAATTAGCGGTTGGTGGATAAAAGTAAGACGACCATCCGTAGCTAATATACTGCACATTTGGATCGCTAGGATCAGCTCCAGGAGAATAAATAAATATCGCATCGTGCCCCCTATATGTAGTTTTTACAATTTGCCAATTTGACGGATAGTCAATCGCATAGTGCTCTAAATCATTTGTGTAACGCGCCCAAATAATTTCAACAGGTGGCGTACTCGGAGGCGTATATGTCTGAGCTTGGCCGTCAGAACCGATAAAAACTATTTGCGGAGCTGTTGATTCAGGCGTGCTTGTAGGGTTGGTATTTGGCACGGTGTTTGTGGGATTGACGATAGCAGTCGGTTGTAAGACTACAGATCCAGATTGGCCTGATGAGATTTGTACTGTTGCGGGTTGACTTGTTTGGTTTGATAAAGTTGGTTGATTTGGAGAAGAAGTATTTCGCGGCTGTAAGCTCACAAATGGTACTTGTGGGGCAGTTGTAACTGAAGGTTTATTCGAGATGAAGAATTGAAAAATCTTGGTAAATAAATTTATGCTTGAATCTTTTGCCTCATTAATAGGAGAAGTTACAGGTGATACATTAGGAAAAGATGTTACTCCTGCTTGGAGTAATGGCGTCTGTTGGGGGTTTGGCTCTTGATTGGGGCTGCCGGTTAATAATGTTGAAGTTTTTTTAACACTCACCGAAGCTGTAGATAAATATACAATACTTATCAACATAACAACTATAACTACGCTAAGAGCGGTTAGTAATTTTTGGGCTAATATCAGCTCAATTAATTTATCTTTAAAATCGTTGATTTTTTCCATCATGGTGAATAATTTACTGTCACGTCATAAAGATTTGGCGTAAAATTGCTATTTGTAGTTGAAAGGGTAGCCCTGTAACGTAAGCAACGGGCTGGATTCTGGTAACTTGGCACGAAATTGCCGAGCGGTATTTGAGCGGAAATTGTCGCTCCAATGGGGGTGAAATAGGTGCTCGAGCTGCCATTTGGTCCGACAAAAGTAAAGGTTGCTCCAATACAGCTTGTGCCCGGCGGAGGAGCCGCGGCGGCGGCTATCTGCATTTGAATATCTGTATTGGCCGGACGATTCACATTGGCGGTAAAGGCGTTAAAAACAGCCGAATAACTGGCATCAATAGTTGAAGATTCAAAAATGCCTGTTGTTGCTGATCCCCCACCATTCCCTCCTTCAATAACCATGAATTGGTCAATTGCCGCGCCAGAAATGAGATAAGAAAAGACATCTGAGTCCTGCTCATTGACTGTGGCTATGCCATAGGCGCCATTGGCAACAGCCATTCCTCCGCATCTGCTTGGACTATCATTGCTCAGGCCATTAATTGCCTGGTACTGTTCTGCGCTGGCTGTGCCAACAAGTATAGCTATATCTGATGTGGCCAGCGCGATGTCTTCCGGATACATGCCGTTGGCATTGTACGGCGAACCAATACTTGGACTATTGCCTTTTTGGCTGGTGTCAAATATATAGAATCCGTTGGGTTCACTCGATTCGCTAAAAGCAACATAAGCCCTGTTACCTGTGCTGCTTACAGCCATTCCTTTTGCCCTGGCAGGCCCAGGTATGTTTCCATGCGAAAACTTAGAGACTGACCAATCAGCTAAACTTCCTCCTGTATTTATGGAGAAAATTTGAAGGATCAGGTTAGAATCTGAAACGGACACAAATAACTTAGTGCCTGTTACAATTACTTGTTCGCCTTTGCCTCCGCCTTGAAGCTTTGTGGTAGGCAGCTGCTGAATATTACTTATATCACTTATGTTATAAATATAAATTTTATCAGAACTGGTAACATATAAAACGTTATTATCAATATATATTCCTTTTGCCGGACTGCCGCTGCCCAAGTTGATTGTATTATAAAGCGTGTTATCGGATAATCTAATTATTTTAACCTGATTTGAAGTAGCATTAGTTGCCAGGAAGGCATACCCGTCATCTACATATACGGCATTGGTTGTGTCAGTACTTGAGTATGTGCCAACAATTGTTGATACAGGAGTAGGCAGCGCCGGAGGCTGAGGATCTGTGATGCTAATATTGGCAAAAGATACGCCTGGTGTGCCGTCGCCTGTTCCAAGGTAAGCTGAATCCGGTAAGCCGATGGCGCTTCCGGGGAAGGCAACAATTGCATTTCCTGGCTTAGG
>CAZJRC010000028.1:3223-4652 GCA_964548495.1 uncultured Gammaproteobacteria bacterium
TTAATGTATTCAAGATGAAGGCTGAGGGATTGCACCAGTCGCCATTACCGGTTGCTAAACGTATCTGTCCGTCGTCAGGAATTCCTGTACCGGTAGTTGATTCCACAACAACATCAGTTTTAGTGCCAGCGTTGAAGTCAGTTTGGGTGGTCTGGGTTTGTGTCGCGTTTTTCGTGCGGGTTAAATAGAGAACCGAACTAATGCTTGAGTTATAGGGCTGAGTCCAGGAAATGGTGCTGGTTATTTTCTTAGTGGAAGGATCCAGCGTACCGCCCGCTTGCACAATATTGCCATTTGAATCTCTATAGACATCATTTATTAATATTTGCCTGATAAGATTATTTATCGTTTCTGATCCGGGAGCAAGTGCCCATTTGGCGCTGGAAATAACCGGATGAAGAGGCGCGGCGGAGAATGTAGCAAATGGAGCCCAACCTAGATCGCGAACACTTCTGACTGCTTGCTCTGTTTCTTTTAATAATGTTGTCGCCTGCATTTTTTGCTCCATCTGGGGCTTGCCCTCGCGTGAGGCAATCAGGCCTGTGAGAATTGCCGGCAGAATAATAGCTGCCAAGCCAATAGTCAATAATAATTCGACAAGCATTTGCCCTTTCATATTAATTTATATCCGTTACTACCCCGTATCTGTTGACCGTGATTGTCTTTTGTCTGTTATTTACTATATCTCTTATTACTAAGGTGCTTGAGCTGCTGGCGTAATTACTTACCTCTCCGCTGCCTTTTAAAAATATTATTTGCGAGCTTGGAAATAAGACAGCGGAAAATTGGATGTTGCCGCCGAGTGCTACTGTGAAATTGGTTGGGTCAGAGGATGAATACGCGCCATGAAAGAGTGTATAAGAATCTGTGCCAAAATATACGCCATAACTATCGGCCTGAGTCCTTCCTTCAGTATCTCCAACCATTGCTTTCAGCTGCTGCTGTTTAAGATCAGTGACAAATGAATCTATAGAGGTCGATAAAGAGGTTTGGCGGTTAGCATTAAGCAGACTAATTGTAGTTAGGCCTATAAGGGTGATGAGTACGCTTAAGACTACCAATACTTCAATAAGAGTGAAGCCTTTTTGCATATGTTATTTTGCTCCCACCTGACTCATCAAGCTATACATTGGCGCGATTATGGCTATCATCATAGCTCCAACAAGTACGCCAACCAAGACAAGCATAATCGGTTCAATAAGCGCGGTAACTGTCTTTAGGGAATTTGTGACTTCATAATCAAGAAATTCTGAAGCATCTTGCATAGACTTATCAAGGGAGCCTGTTCTTTCTCCCCCAGACACACTCGGATTTCTCAAGGTGCTCGTCACGCCCGAACAGGAGAAGCACTTTCTCTCTGACCAGGAGCTCGATTTTGCCTATGAGAGCGAGGATAAAATTCGCTTCCGCGGCAATGCCTTCTTTCAGA
>CAZJRC010000028.1:4662-11914 GCA_964548495.1 uncultured Gammaproteobacteria bacterium
CCCGCCTCCACAATTTTGATGATGATGCCTGGAATTATTTTTTTGTTATATTTTAGACCGTCGGAAAATTTTTTCCCGCTAGTTATCATTTCACGGCAATGTATGACTACTTTGCGCATCGAGTTTTTGCTCACTATGTCTTCGACTAAAGCCAAAGCGACCGTAATAGTCAAACCGGCATTAAGCAGCAGAGATAAACTTCTGGTGAAGCGGGTTAGGTCTATTTGCTCAGCTAGCTTTGAAATAACAGGCAAAGACATAAGAAGATTTATGGCCTCACGCTTGTACCTTTTGAATACATATATGATGGAGACACCTATGAGAAGAGCGCCTACAGTGAGTTGCATTGGATTAGCAGTAAGAAAGTTGGATACATAGATCATGATCTGCGTTGGAAGAGGGAGGGGAACATTCAATTGAGTAAAAACAGTCGCGATTTTCGGGACTACCACAATTAATATTACCAGCAAAACCGCGAAAAATACGCCAATTATAAACGCGGGATAGATCATGGCTCCTTTGATTTTGTCACTAAATTCAGCATCTTTTTTTATAGTATCCTTTATGTCTTTTAGGGTAATATCCAATGTGCCTGCTTCTTCAGCAGCTTTGATAATATTGACGTTTACCTTGTCGAACACGCGGGGGAATCTGGAGAGAGTATAATTTAAATGCTGGCCTTGTCCAAGATCTCCTTTCATAGCAGACAATATTTTCTTTTGATTGCCCTTGGCATCTTCGAGCAATGAATCTACTACCTCAAGGATGGGAATACCGGCGGCAAGCATGGTATGAAGATTGCTTATCATGCCAATCTTATCGTTGGTAGAAAGTGTTATGCTTGACGTTTTAAACTGTAATACTTTCCTTTCTTCCTTCATTTATGATGTCTCGACTTTGGTCACGCGCAAAACTTCTTCTATGGTTGTTACTCCTTGAATAACTTTCTTCATTCCATCATCGAGCATGGTGGTCATATCATCGTCTTTAATTGCCTGCTGCAGAATAAGATCAGCGTCAGCTTTTTGGGTAATTAATTTCCGGATATTATTGGTGACTTCAAGCACTTCAAAGACGCCAACTCTGCCAGCATAGCCTGTATGATGACAAACAGGGCAGCCTTGTCCTTTGTAGATTCGAACATCTTCTTTTACGCCAAAATGTTTATTGATCACTTCAGCAGGTAAATTTTGAGCTATCTCCAGACGGCTTACATTAATGGAAGTTTTACACATTTCGCAAATTTTGCGCAGCAGTCTTTGAGCCACAATCACATTCACGGTTGAGGCGACCAAAAACGGCTCAACTCCCATATCGCTAAGACGGGGAAGCGAAGTTGCGGCATCGTTGGTATGGAGAGTGGATAAAACAAGATGGCCGGTGAGGGCCGCATTAACAGCTATATTGGCGGTTTCAGAATCACGAACTTCTCCCACGAAGATTATGTTTGGATCCTGGCGGAGGATGGAACGAAGACCGCTGGCAAAGGTGAGATTGGCTTTGGTATTAGTCTGAATTTGGTTCACGCCTTTCATGCGATACTCGACCGGATCTTCAATAGTGGTGATATTTTTCTCGCGGCTGTTAATAATTTTTAGAATTGAATAGATAGAGGTCGTTTTTCCCGATCCTGTGGGGCCTGTGGAGAGAACCATGCCAAATGATTTTTTAAATCCACTGGTTACTTTATTAAGATCTATTTCATTCATACCTAAATCAACTAAGGAAAACTGCCTGAAGCGGGAGGCGAGAAGACGCATCACGATCTTTTCGCCATAGACAATCGGCAGAATTGATACGCGAATATCAAGTTCTTCTTCAGACAGCGAGATTCTCATTTTTCCGTCTTGAGGCGCCATATGCTCATCAGTACGCAGGCTGGCCAAGACTTTGATCCTGGTTATGATCTGTTCATGTAATTTTTTCGGCAAAACTAATACATCATGCAGAATACCATCTATTCTGAATCTTATTAATGTATGTTCTTCTTGCGGCTCAATATGAATATCCGAAGTCCTGTCCTGATAGCTATAATTAATTATGAGCTCAACTATTTTTGCTACTGGCACTGATCTAGCAATAGGTTTGCCCTGTACTATTATTTTTTCGTTTAATATCGCGTCGAAAGTTTTCTGCAGATCGCGCCGGTATATCCAAAGTTTATTTTCAATATCTCTTTGCGTGGCATAATAAGCAAAAGCGCGTTGATTGGTCTTGCGCGTAATCATCTCCAGAACCAAGTTATCATAGGGATTAGACAGCGCAACTCTAATGCCGTCTTTGTCTCTTAAAAAGGGAATCGCATGCCGAATTCGCGCAATTCTTTCGGGAATAATACGAAATACATCTTCAGGTATGGTAATTTTACTAAGTACAATAAAGGGAATTTTTAGTGAATCCGCGATGAGCATGCCCAGATTCTCATCAGTCACAATATCTTTTTCTATTAAAGCATCGCCCAGGCTGATATTGGCGTTTTTAGCGTACTCAATTGTATCGTCCAGTATTTTTTGGTCGATTAATTTAATGCCAATTAGTAATGATTTGAGCTTGTCATCAGATATCAACATGGGCAGTAAGAAATTCTAGGCAAGCTAAGTGAGATGATTAACATCATATCCTTCGACTCGCTTTGCTCGCTCAGGATGACCCCGGTTAGCGGGGTCACTTCTTACTTAATTGTAGAATCATATTGAGCAAATTGTCAAAGTCGAAAAAACTTTTATTGACATATCCCTTTGCTCCTAATTGCTTTGCTTTATCTACGTCTTTTTGCTGGCCAAGTGTCGAGAATACCAATACTGGTATCTGACTCATGGCAGGATCACGACTTAAGTCTTGCAATAATTCAAAACCGTCTTTATTGGGCATAATGAGGTCGAGCAGAATAATGTCCGGCTTAAATTCAGGAATTATTTTAAGAGCTTCGACTCCATCTCCGGCTTGTCCAACTTCTACATTTTTTTCTTTTAATTTAAAAGCGTAGAATTCCCGAAAAAATTTATCGTCTTCTACCAATAAAACTCGCATAATTAATCTTTTGCTTTTTCTAATTCATTTATTCTATCAGTTAAATCGAGTTCGCGTCCAAGATTTTCTATTTCAATCAGTGAATCCAATAATCTTGATATGTCTGATTGAATAGTAATCAGTACATGGTGCTTAATGTTCACATTCTCCTTTTCTTCTTTGTTGAATAAGTATTCAATTATTTCAGCAATTTTGGCAATATTATAGTATCCCATGATTTGACTTTGGCTTTTTAAAGAATGAGCGTCCAGATGTATTTGTTTTATGGCTAAATGTATTTGTTCGCCTTTGAGCAGAAAAGAGATATGTGACTGCATATTTTCCAGATAATTTCTGGCTGTTTGCAGATATAATTTTTTATATTTTCGTATATCGTCCGATGATAATGACATCTCTTAAACCTCTTTATCTACTATACTTTGGTTTTCTTTTATTGTCAATGAATTATTATATTTATTTATGAAAATTTTAACTTGATATTTACTTGTCTAAAGTTCATAATAATCTAAATAATAGATGCTTAAATTTTATGGCGTATTTAGTACTTGTGCGGCATGGTGAATCCGAATGGAACGCCAAGTCTTTATGGACAGGATGGAAAGACGTGGAATTAACTGATAAAGGACGAAAACAGGCACGCGCGGCTGCTAATATTATTAAGGATCTAAAATTTGATATCTGTTTTACATCTGATTTGAAAAGAGCAAAAGAAACATGGGACGAGATTAAAAAGATAATTAAGACGAGCAGTATTCCAGTCATTTCTGATAAGGCATTAAATGAGCGCGATTATGGTGATCTGACAGGAAAAAATAAATGGAAAATCAAAGAGGAATATGGTGAGGAGCAGTTTCTGAAATGGCGCCGGGGTTGGGATACCCCCCCGCCTCATGGCGAATCTCTGAAGGATGTGTACACGCGAGTTATGCCATATTATAAAACACAAATACTGCCACAACTTGAACAGGGGAAGAATTGTATCATGGTCGCGCATGGCAATTCACTTCGGGCGCTTGTTAAATATTTGGAGAACATTCCCGATAATATAATTTCCTATCTTGAGCTTAAATTAGGTGAGCCGTATGTTTATCAGATTGATAATACAGGAAAGATTGTGTCAAAGGAGATCCGCTCAATTGGCTCTCGTGTTTAGATTAAGAAGGAGGACGAATTCGCCTTTTGGAGCCTTTTTTTGAAAATGTTCAAGAGATTGCGATATTTTTTCACGGCGGATTTCCTCATGTATTTTGGTTAATTCCCGGCCAAATACAATTTCAATATCTCCTAGTACGCTCTTCAATTCTTTAAGTGTTGTTATTAATTTATGAGGAGCCGCAAAAAAAATGACTGTTGATTTTATAAATTCCTGTGATTTTGCTATATTTTCATATAACTTCAAGCGATGACCTGGCTTATGCGGTGGATACCCAAGAAAAAGAAATTTATCCGTAGGCAAACCAGATAAAGTCAAAGCTGTGATTACCGATGAGGGGCCTGGGATCGACACAATTTTTATCCCCACACGAATACATTCACGGATGAGCTTATAGCCGGGATCAGAAATAGCAGGCGTGCCGGCATCAGAGACAAGAGCTGCATTTTGATCTTGCTGCAATAGAGATATAATTTCCGGTATTCTGCGTAACTCAGTTTGTTCATAGTAAGCGAGTAATCTGGGTTTGTGAATTTCTAAATTTCCTTTTTGAATCATATTCTGGTAAGACGCGCTTATCGCTGATAATAAAATACCCATTCTTCTAGTATCTTCACAAGCGATAACATTTACCTCAAACAATGTCTTAATCGCGCGCAGAGAGATGTCCTCTAAATTGCCAATAGGTGTAGATACGATAAATAATGTCCCCATCGATGTTATTATACATTAATAAGCGTCAATCCTGTGCAGATATTATTCCAAAAATATTTGTTTATTGAAGAGTGTATGAGGGTTTAAAATTTTCTTACCAAAGCTATGACTCTTCCCTGGACACGTATGCTTTTGGGAAAAATAGGCTCCATTTGATGATTAGCCGGCCTGAGAATAACTACTCCATCCTGGAGATAAAATTTTTTGAGAGTTGCCATATTGTCATCAACAAGAGCGACAATTATCTCACCGTTTTTGGCTGTAGTAGTACGTTCAATAATCACATAATCTCCGTCCAGAATACCATCTTCTATCATAGAATCTCCTTTTACTTGTAAGACATAGGCTGTTTTTGTACCAGTTATCATAGAGGCAGAGATTTGAAAAGTAGCGTTAGGATCAACATGCGGCTCTAATGGTTTACCTGCCGCGATATATCCCATGAGAGGCAATTCTATTGAAGGCTCAACTCCTAAGAAAGTATGCAGGATATTGTCATCTTTGATCTTAAGTACCCGCGCGTTGCCGTCTACTTTTTGGACATAACCCTTATCAACCAAACTTCGGATGATGACATGAATAGTTGAAACGCTGCGATGACCTGTAGCTCTGGCGATTTCTACTAATGTAGGAGAATACCCATGTTTATTCTGAAACTGGGCAAGGAATTCCAGCACTTGTCTTTCTTTTTTGTATAAAACACCAGGCATTATAAAAAAATATACGATATTCGTATAATTTTGTCAATGAGACAGAGAGATGCAAACACTATCATTTAGATAAAGGTCTGAAAAAATCCCGTTGTCAAGAATTAACTGGGGTGGATTTTATAAATTAAATTTCTTCAAGAATATGCCTTTCATGTGCTCGATTAATAAAAGGTAGGCAATTATTATAAAAATAAGAAATACAAAGTAAAGAGGAGGCGGGCTGACAAATCCCAACTGTCCGGCAAGCGGAATAAATGGAATCAAGATGCCAGTCAAGACAATTCCAACTGATGCAATAATAAGCCAGATACTAGGCCGGCTTAAATAAAACGGCCGTTTTGCTGTTCTTATTACAAAGACTACAAGAACTTGCGTAGCAAGCGATTCAATAAACCAGCCCGTCTGAAAAAGAGGTCCGCTAGCGTTAAAAACAAGAAGCAATATGCTGAAAGTCAAATAATCAAAAATAGAGCTTAATGGACCGAAAAAAAGCATGTAATTTTTTATATATTCAATTCTCCAATGCCTGGGCTTTAACAGGACTTGATGGTCTACATTATCTGTGGGAATAGATAACTGAGCTACATCATACAGGGCGTTTGTGAGCAGGAGTTGGACCGGGGTCATGGGCAGAAAAGGCAAGAAGAAAGACGCGCCAGTTGCTGAGAACATATTACCGAAGTTCGAGCTGGCAGTAATAATAATATATTTAATTGTATTACTAAAGGTTCTTCTGCCCTCCCGTATCCCGTCATCAATCACGTCAATTCCTTTGCGAAGCAATATTACTGACGCAGCTTCTTTCGCCACATCAACTGCCGTATTTACACAAATTCCAACATCCGCGTTGTGCAAGGCCGGCAAGTCATTAATCCCATCCCCCAAAAATCCGACTGTATGTCCATTTTCCTGTAAAGCTTTAATTATTTTCAGTTTTTGTAAAGGCAATACTCGGGCAAAAATATCAACAGTATTGACCACATGTCTGAGTTCCATATTTGATAATTTCTCAAGATGCGGGCCAGTCAGCACGCGCTTCACATCCATGCCTACCTCCTGGCACACTTTTTTAGTGACAATTTCATTGTCGCCTGTAATTATTTTCACTATCACGTTAAGGTTTTTCAGCTGGGACAATGCTGCTTGCGCGGTTTTTTTTGGTGTATCCAAAAATGAAATGTATCCTAGATAATCTAAATCATTAACATCATTAAAGGAATAAGTATCTTTAGCTTGTATGGTTTTTTTTGCCACCAGAATAATTCTAATGCCTTCAGACCGGAGCTTATCCGATTTTTCAGTAAGTATATGGTTTTTATCAATATTTTTACATAACGGGATTATTGACTCAGACTCGCCTTTCGCGAAAAGTATTTTTTCTTTATCGTTTCCAACTACAGAGAAACTAAGCTTACGGTTGTAGTCAAATTCTTCTTCATAAATTTTTTTCAAGTCAGAAGCAATATGTAATTTTTCCTTGATCGCGTGTTCCCATAGGGCAACATCAATCGCGTTGCCTGTTATTTTTTTATGCACAATAGCGTTATTGCAATATAGCGAAGCGACGAGTACGTGAATATCTTTTTTCCCGTCAGCATTGACATAATCAACCACATCAATTTTCCCCTCAGTCAAAGTCCCGGTT
>CAZJRC010000029.1:0-1472 GCA_964548495.1 uncultured Gammaproteobacteria bacterium
AGTCAAGGCTACGCTGGTAAATACTGAATAGATACCTTCACTCTGTCATTTCGATCCGGCTTGAGTCGGAGAGAAATCCAGCGAAGCGTAAAAATACTAAACATTCCACCCCAGTTCTCTCTTTATCTCCCTCACCACTTTTTCGTATTGATCTTTGGTCAATTGGTTATTCAAAATACAGTATTTTTTGTTGGATAATCCCACACAGCCGAAACAATCAGAGCAATTATTAAGATAATCGCTATAGTGACTATTGGTACAATTTTTACTAAAATTTAAAAAAGTACATCCGTACGTAGTTTCTGTATTAAAATTTTCATAACAGCGCTCTGAGAAAGTTTCTAATTCTGAATTCCCACCGAATTCGCAGACATCCCAGCAGTTTTTCGATCTTGAACAATTAAAGGTGTACCCAGAATTTTCGAAATAAATGGTATTAAATGACCAATAGCAATTCTTGGAATCATAGACGTTATTACCATAAGGACAATTTTGAGCATTGAACTGGTTGGAAGCACTATGCGGTATTTTCTTTTTTAGCTCAAGCATCTGCGAGAGGATTTTCTCAGGATTTTCTTTTTTCAACTCTTCGACTTTTTTAAAATATTCATCTTTATTGTACTGCTTGTTGAAAATACAATATTTCTTATGCGTCAGGGCTACGCAGCCGAAACAGTCGCTGCATGAGGCCAAATAGGCTGAAAAATGACAATCATTACAACTATTGCAGCCTATTAAAAAAGTAGAATTATAACTTTTGATACAATCGCTGCTTTCATAACATTTTTCTGAATTTGCCATTCCATAACAATCTATAAGCATTTTGTTATATGCTCCATGGTTTATGTACAGGCTGTTTTCATAATAATAACCTCCGAAAAGGGAATAACAATTTTTGCAGTGAACAGCTCCATTTGTATAGTCACAATCAATAGAATCGCGATTCACATTAGCCGGCACAGGTATGGATTTTTTCAGGATGGCGTATTTGTCGAGGAAACTCATAAGTTTGTTTATAAATTTTTTAAAATCTTTAAATATTCCTCATTTGTTATACTTGCTGTACGCAAGTTATTCTTGACAATAAAAACAGGGATTGTTTTGTATGCCGGTATGACTATCGGCCGGATAAATCCTTTCTTGGTAAAAATCAAATGATCTCCCCTTGTCCGATTATATTTCCAGCCTGATTTTTCAAAAACTTTAATTAACTTTTTATAATAAATTGGTGTTATGGCCGGCATTAAGCGTGAAATATAAATGGCTCAAAGCTTATCTTAGGAAACGCGTTTGCTTTTTTGATAGAAATCCCTGCTTCTTTGAGGAATTCATCCAATTTATGTTTTTTTTCTACCTCTTCAAGCGCAATTTCAAGAACTTCGCGGACATGTAGTTTTGCTTCTTCTTCTGTTTTACCGCAAGATGAAAGATCAAATTCAGGAATATATGCGACATACGGCGCATCCATAGCC
>CAZJRC010000029.1:1482-1714 GCA_964548495.1 uncultured Gammaproteobacteria bacterium
GTTCATGAATGATTTTAATGGTGATTGGAAAAGATATTGCCATGAACAGATTCTAACAAATAAGTATCTGGATTACAATTCAAATTCAATTAGCCCTATACTCTCCACCCCAGTTCTCTCTTTATCTCCCGCGCCGCTTTTTCATATTGGTCGCGGGTTAATTGATTATTGAGAATGGGTATTTTTATCATATATCCAATCCCAACTGTCCATTCATAGTCATAAGTATATC
>CAZJRC010000029.1:1779-11594 GCA_964548495.1 uncultured Gammaproteobacteria bacterium
GCGCTGCTAATTTCTTCAATCTCATTAATTGGAGATTCCAGAAGTATTTTAAGTTCTGAACCCAGTTCGGCAACTATTTTGTCATACACGGCTTTTACTCTTTTACTTTTTCCTCCAACACCCATAGCTCTTCCAATTATTTGCTCAAGACGCACCAGCTTTACATATGGAGGATGATTTTTTGATTTATCAGTATGCCACTTAACTCCGCTTTCGCTTATCAACTCTTCATAAGTCTCTGCTGTTTCCGCTCCCGCGAGTTGCTCTATGCGGATAGCCACCCCCTCTGTAAATTCCCGCGAACATACCGGACAAATTTTTCCTTTTTCTATAATCTCTCTGGGAGAAAGCGATGTTTTGCATAATCTGTGTCCCGAATAATGATACTTCCCCTCTTCCGGATAAAATTCAATCGTAAACCCAATCTTTAATCTGCCACCAGAATCACGCGCTATCGCTCTTCTAATATCCTCGTAAGAAATTTTTTCTTTTTCATTGGAAATTGGAAATTGGAAATTGGAAATTCCGTTTTTGTCCTTATTTGGAACAAAAACGGTTGCTTCCCTTCCCATATTAGCAGGTGAATGTGCGTCAGAAAACGAAAGTATTGATAGGTGTTCAAGCTCTTTCACTCTCCAATTCATCTCGGGATCCGAAGAAATCCCTGTCTCAATGCCATAAACATACTTGGAAAGATCGCCAAAGGCTTCTTCCAATGAATCAAATCCGCTTTTTGAGCCATAAACTCCGAAATGCGGCGTCCAGACATGACATGGAATAAGCATAGCTCGCGCGTCAATAGACAAAATTAACTCAAGTAAATTTTTTGATGACAAGCCGATAATCGGCCTGCCATCCGCGTTCAGATTGCACCCTCTTTTTATTAGCTCTTTGTTAAATTTATCGGCAGAAGTAAATGAAGGCATGAAAACCAGATTATGAATTCTCCGCAATTTATCTCCCTGTTTATAGATACTTGAAATTTCAGTCGAAAGCAAAAATAAAATATCTTTTTCCAGTTTTGAGATTTGAGATGTGGTTTTGAGATTTAAGTTTTGAGATTTGATTTTGTATATTCCTTCCCCTGTTTCCTCAAGTTGTGTTTGTGTCTCCTTAAACCAAGCCGGGTGTGTCCAGTCTGAAGCAGTTAAAATGTCCAACCCCTTCTGCTTCGCGTACTCCGCCATTACCGGAAGCGTCATACTGGGCGACACCGCCCGTGAATATTTACTATGTAAATGCAGATCCGCTACGAATTTCATAATAAATAAGATTGTTTTATTTTAGCACATACTATATAATCACCTCTATGTCAAAAACACCGGAAATACCATCTGCGCAAGCTAATCCAGAAGTAAAAATAATTCCTGTCACTCAAACCGAATGGGATTTCCGAGCCCTCTTTCCTCTTGGAGACAATGATCCCCGCATAGAGGAAGAAATGAGAGCTATCGATCAAAATACAGACAAATTTGTCAATAAATGGAAAAATAACAAAGATGGGTCTCCCAGGAAAGACTATCTGCAGTCCCCAACATCCTTGAAAGAAGCTCTGGACGATTTCAGTCATTTTCACGCTACCCACAGCACAGGAGGCATAGCCGGCTATTATTTCTTTCTGCGAGGGTTCCGGGATCAAGCCGATCCCTTGTTGAAAGCAAAAATTGCCAAAATCAGCGAACATGAACTGGAAATCAGCAAAAAAATACTGTTCTTTTCTCACAACATTGCCGGAATTCCGCCTGAACTCCAACAGGCCATGCTTTCCGATCCCGGTCTTCAGGAATACAGACATTTTCTAGAAAGAAAATGGCAAACGCAAAAATATTTATTAAGCGAAAAAGAAGAAAATATTCTCTCTCTTGCCTCCTCCCCGGCATATAAAAAATGGATAGATATGTCCTCTGATATACTTTCCAAAAAAGAACGGAGAGCAACCGTTGAGGATGGTACTAAGAAAAAAATGAACTACATTGAATTGATTCCCTTATTAAGCTCGCAAGACAAAGCTATTCGTGACGAAGCAGCAGCCGCTTTTAATTCAATTTTGGCAGAACACTCAGATATTGCAGAAGCTGAATTAAATGCTGTTTTGGAATATAAGAAAATTGAAGATCGTCTTCACGGATATCCCAGACCAGACAGCAAAAGACATATTGAGGATGATATAGAAACAAAAGTTGTGGACACAATGATAAACGCTGTTGCCTCAAACTTTGATATATCAAGACGTTACCATAAACTAAAAACCCAACTTCTTGGCCTTTCCCGCCTTTCCTCTCATGAACGCAATGTAGAATATAAAACAGACAAAGAAACAGCTATCAAAAAATATCCCTTTCCGGAATCCGTAAGGCTTGTTCACTCTGTTATCAATAATCTTGATCCCGAATTCGGCCAGATAATGCAAAGTTTTCTCATGCAGGGAAGATACGATGCTTTTCCTAAAAAAGATAAGTTTAGAAATGCCTTCTGCGAAGGAAATCAACATTTATTTACTCCAACCTACATCAATCTTCATCATCAAGACATTCTGGATGACGTAATTCTTTTCGCTCATGAAACAGGCCACGGTATAAATAATGAATTAAGCCGCGAAAATCAAAATGAACTTAATTATGATACATCCGTCGCGACCGCGGAAACCGCGAGCATTTTTATGGAAAATTCTGTCCTTGAAGCACTCATTAAAAACTCAGATGATAAGACAAGGCTCTCGCTCCAAATGATGAAATTAAATAATGATGTTTCAAGTATATTCAGACAAACGGCTTGCTATAAATTCGAACAGGACATGCATAAATCCTACAGAGAACTGGGTTATCTCTCCAAACAACAAATTAGCGCTTTATTCCAGCAAAATATGTCTGCTTATATGGGTAATTCAGTTGAGCAGTCCCCGGGCTCTGAAAATGAGTGGGTATACTGGCCGCATATAAGAAGATGGCCATTCTATGTTTATTCCTATACTAGTGGTCTTCTCCTCTCAAACGTGTTTCTGTCTATGGTGAAAGAAAATCCAACAAATATCGCCAAAGTAAAATCTTTCCTTTCAGCCGGAATATCGCAGTCCCCCAAAGCAATCTTCGCCGGATTGGGTATCGACATTACCGATAAATCATTCTGGCAAAAAGGTCTGGTTCAATTTGAAGGCTTACTGCAAGACACAGAACAACTGGCTATAAAATTAGGCAAAATACCATCTATTAATACTGAAACTGATGGAAAAACAATCTTCTCAAGCCCTATCTAAGATCACTTCTTCCCCTGTTGCTCATACATCCCAATCAACTCCGCTACTGTTGTGGCATCCTCAGCTTTCTTATCTCGATCTCGAAAACTCACCAGTCTCGGAAACCTCAACGCGTAACCCGCGTCTGTCTGCTCATCTGATTTTATTGTATTTAAATCTGAAAAATGCTCTGATTTTTGATTTTTGATCCGTCGGCTGACGGATGATTTTTGATCTATTTTCCCCGCTGTATGCACCGGGCTTCTCGTTATTTCATCCGCCAACACTTCGATCACAATTTCCGGCTTCACCCAAACAGACGGCACAATCATCGAGTTAACCCTAGAAGGCTTATGCGTTAACTCCATGCCATACGTTTTCTCCTTAATACTTCTCCATTCCTCGTCAGTCAGCCCTGTGCCAATTTTTGAAACCGTCACAAACTCATCCTGCTCTTTATCATACACGCCTACAAGAAGTGCTCCCGCGCCAAACGCTGTCCTCTTGCCTTTGCCATAAATATAACCCAGTACAACACAATCAATGGTGTCCGTTAATTCCCCGGCAGAATGACGTTTCAGCTTCACCCAATTGAAATTCCTGCCTCCGGCTTCATACTTGCTGTTTAATTTCTTAACCACCAATCCCTCAAGTCCCTTGCTTATCGCGTCCTCAAGTAACAATCCCAGCTTTTTAGGATCACTTATTGTCTGGTTCTTGGCCGGTATCAAAACATCGTCTCTCTCAATTGTTTCTTTCAAAATCGCCAATCTTTCGCTTAAAGGCTTATCCAGAAGCGGCTCGCCGTTTTTATATAAAATATCAAAAACAAACGCTTTGAGAGGCAGCCTTTTTGCCAATGCCTCAATATTATATTTCCGCCTCCGCTTGGTGGTTTCTTGAAAAGCCAAAAATTCCTCCGACTCCGGATTATATGCCATCGCCTCGCTGTCCAAAATAACTGTATCCGCTTTTACCTGCGCACGGGTACCCTCTATCAATTCAGGAAACATTGCTGTCATATTTTCCAAGTTTCGTGAAAAAATAGAAATTACCTCGCCATTCTTATGAATTTGCGTCCTGAAGCCATCGTACTTAAACTGCGCGTCTACCTCGATCATCTTCTCGATTACCTTTTCCGGATTTGGCAATCGCTCACAAAGCTCCGACCTGATTGGCTTACCTACGATCACATCTAATTTTTCAATCGCCGCTATCGCTCGCCCTTTATCTTTATTTGACCATAAAGTCTTACCAATCAAGCCCAAATCAGACGTCCTATTGTATGCACCCTCTAATAATTTCCGCTCTGATTTATCACCGAATTTCCCTAATGCCAAGCCATCAAGAATCGTCGGATCCCCAATCCCCAATCTCAAATTCCCAAGCGGTATCCGCGCTAAATATTTTGCCGACAAAACATCAGCTCTCTTCAATATATCAGCCAACAATCCAACTTTTTTTCCCACCGTCCCCTCACCCTTCGTCTTCGCGATATCTAACATTATGCCAAAAACATTCTTCACGGTTAATTTTGAGTTTTTAGATGTGGTTTTGAGATTTGATCCGTCGGCTGACGGATGAGATTTGAGATTTAGGGCAACCAACCCCATATCGCCAAGCTTAGAATAAAGCTTAAGAACATAATCGCGATCAGCTCCATATGCCTCAGACAGAGCGCTCGCTACTGTTTTATCCGCCATCCCGATCTCAATTGGTGCGAAAAATGGCGCCACTCTCCCCTGCGCTAAATAGCAAACTCTTTCAATCTCCTCAGCCTCATCAATCTTGCTAAAAAGCTCTGCCAAGATATCAATCAACGCCAGTCTTGATGACGTTCGTTCTAATTTATCAAAATATATCGCAAGTTCTGAAAAAAGCATAAAAATTTAACTCTTTATTCAATAGCGCATTGTATTAATGTTTGAAAATTGAATCATTGAAAATTCATTGAAAATTGTAAATTGTAAATTGTAAATTGTAAATTAACTCATAATGTATTTCGCCGCTTTTGTACTCCCGCTTTTTCTGATAAGCCCTTTTTTTATAAGAAATTTCAACTCATTTAGCACCGTATCCTCAGACACCATTGGAAATAGACTCTTATATGCGTTATTCTGTAAAAATCCTGTCTTTTGTATATATTCAATTATCTTCAACTGCCGTGCGTTTAACAACAAAGGACTTCCTCCCAATCGCTCTCTCAACTTTCCGTCAATTGATATTCTCTCCACTTTTTCCTTAATCTTGGAGAGTTCAATCGCCAACCCCTCAGTGAAATACAAGCCACTCGGTCAAATCTCCACTGTTCTTCTCCACGCTCTGCAAGCTGGCATAATAACTCGCAGCATCCCGGTCAAAATACTCCTCTAGCGAAAAAAACCGTCTTATATCATAACCATGTTGATTTAAAATAAAAGTAGACAGCACACGCGCCACTCTCCCGTTCCCGTCTACAAAGGGATGTATTCTTACCAATTCATAATGTACCGCTCCTCCTTTCAACACTGGATGAATTTCTGTCTCCCCTGTCATTTCTATAAATTCCAAAAGCGCCTTTATCTCATAATCAATAACCGCTGCGATTGGCGGAGTGAAAGTCACCTCTCCGGTCAGGCTATTACGCACCACCACCTGGGTTGTCCGATAAGCCCCGCACCGCGTCTCATCAATAATCTTCTCAACAATCATCCTATGCAAATTTTTTATAAACTCCTCATCAACTTCATTTTTGATCTTTGATCCGTCGGCTGACGGATGATTTTTGATTTTTCCAAGGTATTCCATCACATTCCTGTAATTAATAACCTCCTGCACGTCCCGCGCTCTAGCCACAATTTCCTGCCCGAATATCGCTCTCTCCGCTTGTGTCAAATCAAGCTCATTTCCTTCAATATGCGTCCCATGATGCACCGTCCGCACCAGCGCGTCTTTCTGAAATTCTTTTTCATAATAAGGCAATAGCGGCGCGTGATCTACAACTTCCCGACACGCCTCAATAATCCCGATATTTTTCAAAATTTTATTACTAATTGAATATTTTGGAGTATACATAGAAGGTTAGTTGTCATTGCGAGTCCCACCCTACATTTTACGGGACACGGCAATCTTTAAAATAACAATCTTTAACATTCCAATTCTCCCACATTTTCCCCATTTTAACAACGCTCTATAAAACCCAAAGCAATTTATTGCTAAATGTCATATAATGTCATATCATTAATACAATAAATTGTATGGTAATAAATGCTAATCAAAAAAAGACTGTTATTTTACTCAAACTTCCAAAATCAGTTGAGGATACGTTTGAAAACTTTACTTCCTTCTTCAGTGAATTGCATAAGTTTCTTAGATTCAACAAAAATTTAAGCAGCAGCCAAAAAATTATTAGCCTGGAATTGGTACTCAAAGAAAATTATTTTCATTATTATATTATTTCCGATCCGATTTTGGCGCAGGTGGTAAAAAACCTTTTTTTCACGCGATTTCCTGAAGCTGAAGTTTTGGAGCTCCCTCATCCGGAATCCGCTCCCAAAGACGTTAAAACTTTATATAAAGAGTATACGCTGAAACATTCGAATTATTTACCCATCAGAACCGGCTTCACCAGCGACAATGATCCTTATCTGGCTCTCTCCGCGGTTTTGGCGAAATTAGAGCACTTCAACGAAGGTATCGTGATTCAAATAGTTCTTTTACCGGGCAAAGAATCATGGAATCAGGAATTTGTCAGGCAAAATTTTTCTCAAATTGTAGGACAGATAGAAGGCTTTAAATTATTTCTGGACAAGCCATTTCTGGCACGGGACTCAATAGATTATGCCGCAGAGATGCACAAAAAATTTGAAAAAGATTATTTCTATACCAATATCAGAGTTCTCTTCTACAGCCAGGATGAATTCAGTCTCCGCGAAAACGAGATGCTTTTCGCGAAAGTGATTGACAAATTCGAAAATGGCAAAGATGGAGATATTAACGCGCTTAAGCAAGTCAAAATTTCTGAAGATAGAATTAGATATTATTTCCATCATCGCCTGTTAACCTCTAAAAAAATGGTCTTAAGTTTTAAGGAAATCGCGACTCTTTTCCATTTTCCCGATACGCAAACAGGCATTGAGACAGTTGACGAAGTCAGATCCAAAAAAATTGAACCTCCTAAAGAGCTTCCTGTTGCCAAACTTCTCTCCAACAAAGATATTTCTGTTTTTGCCACAACTTGGTCAAGAGGAAACCGTCTGGAATTTGGCATTAAAAGAACCGACAGAGGCAAGCATCTTTATATCGTCGGCAAAACAGGCATGGGTAAAAGCGGTCTTATCGAGCTTCTGACCATCTCTGACATTTATCACGACATTGGCTTTTGCGTAATTGATCCTCACGGTGATCTGGCAACAGATGTCCTGCGCTTTATTCCAGAAAGAAGAATCCCTGACGTTATCTATTTTAATCCTGCCGACGCTCAGTTTCCGATTGGATTTAATCCGCTAGAATGCTTCACGCCTGAGGACAAACATCAGGTAGTCTCAGGATTTGTGTCAATTTTCAAAAAGCTTTTCGCGGCAACCTGGACTAACCGGCTGGAACATGTGCTTCGTTTTACTGTATTAGCACTGATCGAAGCCGGCAATGCCACAATTGTGGATATAGTAAAACTCTTAACCGATATTAATTTCAGACAGCAAGTGATCAAGAAAATTCAGGACCCTATGGTGAAAAGTTTCTGGACGCATGAATTCTCCTCCTGGAATGAGAAATTCGATAACGAAGCCATCATCCCTATCGTAAATCAAGTCAGTCAATTTCTTTCCAATGATTATATTAGAAATGTTGTCGGTCAGAAAAAATCGCGCATTGATATTTATAAGTCGATGAATGAAGGCAAAATTATTATCATCAATCTGGCCAAGGGGAAATTAGGAGAAGAAAACGCCTCGCTTTTAGGTTCAATGATGATCACCAAAATTCAAGAGGCGGCAATGGCGCGGATAAGTTTACCCAAAGAACAAAGACGTCCGTTTTATTTATATGTTGATGAATTCCAAAATTTCACCACCGAATCATTTGATGAAATTCTCTCGGAAGCGAGAAAATTTAATTTATATTTGACTATAGCTCATCAATATATTGACTAGTTGACTGAAAGTATCCGCAAAACAGCCTTTGGCAATATAGGCTCAATTATCTGCTTCAGAGTCGGTTCTGAAGACGCTCATTTTCTCGGCCGCGAATTCGCTCCTCAATTTGTGCCTGATGATTTGATCAGTCTTGACAACAGAGAATCCTGTGTTAAGCTATCAATAGATGGTAAAACTTCAGAGCCATTCTCTGCCTTAACCATTGATATTCCCAAGCCCAAAGAAAACTTTGAAGCGGAAATTATAGCTTTCTCAAGAAAACATTTTGCCGTTTCCAAACAGGAAGTAGAGAAAGAATTATTTGAAGGCAACAAGGAAGCTATGACACACATTTCAGGTGAGGAAGTACACGAGACGGATAACGATTCATTTGACGAACCGGTAATAAACTAAACTGCGATCACTGTGTATAGTTGTCATTCTGAGCGCAGCGAAGAATCTCTCGCGTATGCGAGAATCTAAATAAAAAAAATATTATTATGCAAAAAAAATGTAAAAAATGTGGAAGCGATTTCAAACTCATCAAGCAGGAGCTTGAATTCTATAAGGAAATGGGACTCCCCCATCCTGATAATTGTCCCACCTGCAGACAGGAAGCCAGAGAGGCTCTGCGCAATGAACGTAAATTCTACAAATATCCCTGCGCCAAATGCGGCAAGCCCATGGTCACCACTCATAATCCTGATAAAAAACTCATTGTCTATTGCCTCCCCTGTTATGAGGAATTTCGCAACACCGTTGATCTGACGAAAGAATAAATAATCCATACTTTGTCATTCCCGCGCTCTCTTGCGTCATTCCCGCGCAGGCGGGAATCTATATAAACAATTTTTCCTTATGACCTTTCTTGAAAAATACGCCATCCTCAAAAAATCCATCCCCGTGCCGGCAGTAATTCATATTAATTCTTTTGATTGTGAATATGTAGACGGCGCTTTTAGATTCAAAAATTGTTATTACGCTTTTAACGGCTATTATCTGGAAAATAATCTGTATACCAATTTCGGAGCTTACAACAAATTCCTTGCAGACTGCCATCGCTTATGCTATTCGGAAAAATGCTATGAGAGCATAGAATGTACAAAATGTTACAACTCAACTTACCTAATATATTGCAATAGCAGCACAGATTGCCATTTTTCCGCCTTTTTGAATTCATGCAATGACTGTTTCGGCTGCGTAGCTTTAACGCATAAAAAATATTGTATTTTCAACAAGCAGTACAATAAAGATGAATATTTTCAAAAAATTGAAGCGTTAAAAAAAGAAAATCCTGAGAAAATCCTCTCGCAATTGCTTGATTTAAAGCGGCAAATACCTCATCCCGCAAGCCAACAGGCAGACAATAGAAATTGTCCGTATGGAGATAGTATTTATAACTCAAGAAAATGTTTTTGGTCTTTTAATACTTATTACTTTGAAAACTCAGGTTACTCCTTTGATTGTTC
>CAZJRC010000030.1:0-215 GCA_964548495.1 uncultured Gammaproteobacteria bacterium
TACGGGCGATCATATAGCCACGGCCAAAGCAGTAGCACAGGAAATTGGGATTATTGGCTCGGCTCTGACCGGCGATGATTTAGACCGCATGAGTGATGAAGATTTTATAAAAACAGTAGACACAATCAGTATTTACGCGCGGGTTAATCCGGGTACAAAAATGCGTATCGTAGACGGATTAAAGAAAAAAGGTCACATTGTTGCTATGACGGGCG
>CAZJRC010000030.1:225-1249 GCA_964548495.1 uncultured Gammaproteobacteria bacterium
GGTTACTCCTGATCATAAGTTGCGAATAATCGAAGTGTTTAGAAAGAAAGGAGAAATTGTTGCTATGACTGGAGATGGCGTGAATGACGCTCCAGCGCTGAAAAAAGCTGATATTGGAATTGCTATGGGCATCAACGGCACAGATGTAGCGAAAGAGGCATCAGACATGGTTTTGCTGGATGATAAATTTTCAACCATTATTGCCGCGATAGAAGAAGGACGCGGTATATTTCATAATATCCGTAAATTTGTAATCTATCTGCTTTCTTGTAATATTGCGGAGGTGATTGTTGTTTTCCTGGGTGTGATATTTTTCCGCAAACTTCCTCTCAGCGCCACCATGCTTCTTTGGATCAATGTAGTTACAGACGGTATTCCCGCGGTTGCCCTGGGCT
Source organism: uncultured Gammaproteobacteria bacterium (assembly GCA_964548495.1). Taxonomy (GTDB): domain Bacteria; phylum Patescibacteriota; class Microgenomatia; order Levybacterales; family UBA12049; genus JAHIGH01. Next base: position 621 of record CAZJRC010000030.1, read on the forward strand.
TTGACCCTCCGGAGCAGGGAATTATGAAACATTCGCCAAAAGTATTTCAAACACAAATAATAACTGGGCGTTTATGGACAGAGATGATTATTTTTGGCATCCTGCTGTCCGTACAGATTTTGACAATCTATTTACTTAATCTTCATTTGGGGGATTCATTCGCGCGGGCGGCCGCGTTTAGCGCGATTGTAGTCTTCGAATTAGTGAATTTATACATAGTCAGGTCCTCATATAAAATTTCTTTCTTCTCCAATAAGTGGCTGTTTATCTCTATTTTTACGGCAATTGGCGCGCAGATTATTATTGCCTACAATCCATTCTTGAGGCAATTATTCGAAATTTCATTAATCGGCGTGAATGACTGGTTCTACATCATCATCGCCAGCGTCTGGCTATGGCTGGCCTACAGAGTATTAAAAGTTTTACTAAAATAAGACGTCCCTTGTATAAAAAGAAATTTTATTGCACAATGGTTATAAATGGAGAATTTAGAGCAAACACTTAATTCCGCGTCTATTGAAATATTAATCTTTGCCTGCTTAGTATTATTGGCGCTCGCCGGCGTGGCACTGGCTATAAAAAAGCCGACAAATTATATTGTCGGCTGTCGAACACTTTTCTCAAGTACA
>CAZJRC010000030.1:1259-11438 GCA_964548495.1 uncultured Gammaproteobacteria bacterium
GTCCTCATCCCTACAATCTATTTGATTTTTTCAACTATATATTTAAATGTTATTTCCGTAAGCGGCGGTCCTGTACATTGGCACGCGGATTATGAAATTTATGCTTGCGGATTGGAGCTTGATTTACATTCATCCGAGGGGCTAAGCAACAAGGTCGGCACAGAGGCTTTTCATGAGCACAATGACAAACGACTGCATATGGAGGGCGTTGTCGTAAAGAGAGAAGACGCGAATCTCGGTCGATTTTTTCAAGCAGTTGGCGGTGAATTGACTGGTACATCTATGAAAATCATGACAGACAACGGGATGGTCTCATTACAAAACGGCAATAATTGTATTGCGGGGGTGTCTTCAGAACTGCAGGTATTTGTGTATCAGACAGACAAAGACAGCTATTATAATCAGAAGAAACTTATAAATCCGCAAAATTATATCATCGCGCCTGTTGGCAATGTCCCACCTGGAGATTGTATTATTATAGAATTTGACGCTCCAAAACTAAAAACAGACAAACTATGCGAGAGCTATAAAGTGGCAGAGCAAATTGGCAAATTGAAAGGAGAAAGAAATTATGGCTATTGATCTGCCGTCATTATCGGTTGTTATCATCTCTGCGGCAATAGACTCGATCAATCCATGCGCCATCGGCGTCTTGATATTGATGGTGTCCGTAGTGCTTGGCGGTAAGGGCTCTATGCGCAGACTGCTTTTTCTCGGCGGATTATACATCTTTTCTATTTTTGTTACCTATCTTTTAGCAGGGATTGGCTTAATATACTTTCTCGCCTCTGTACCGATTTATATAGCAGAATATTTATCTTTAATTGTAGGCAGTTTTGTAATTCTGGCAGGACTTCTAGAAATAAAAGATTTCTTTTGGTACGGCAAGGGGTTTTCATTACAAATTCCGTCAATTTTCGCGCGCAAAATTCATAAATATTCTAAAAAAATTACAGTGCCCGGAATTATATTCCTCGGTGCGTTTATCGCGGGGGTAGAGCTCCCGTGCACAGGCGCGCCCTATTTGGCGATCATCACCATGCTTTCATTGAATTTCAATATCACGGCATTTGCGCTTCTGGTGTTGTACAATCTTATCTTTGTCGCTCCTTTGATTGTTATCTTACTTATGGTTGCCGCCGGCACGAAAGTAAGCAGTATTAAAAGATGGAAGCAAGCCAATAAAGGATACATGCGCTTCGCCATCGGCTTCATGCTGATAGGTCTTGGGTGGTTGTTAATTTTGATTGCCAATGGGACAATTAATTTTGGATAAATAATATGAGCCATATTGTAAAAAGAAAAGGCCATACAGAAGTTTTTGATGCTAAGAAAATCTACGCTAGCGTCTTTGCTTCGTGCAAAACTCTGCGTATGACCGATGAACAGGCGGAATTAATTGCGGTCACAGTTACTAAGGAAGTAGTAAATTTATTCAAAGATTCTCCTGAATTGACAGCGCACACCATTCATAAAGTAGTAGCTGATAGTATTAAAAAGTATAATCCCGACGCGGCATATATGTACGATACTCATCGTGACATATCCTAAAAATTTTCATCTTTAAATATTAACAACGCTAAAGCATGAACCCTGAAATAATATCATCTTTTGCAGTTTCTGGCGATCAGGCTTTTTTCACCGAACAAGGAGAAGGTCCAACAGTCGGTATGCAGGCCGTCTTTTTTCGTCTTCACCATTGTAATTTAAATTGCAGTTGGTGCGATACTCCCTACACTTGGAATCGAAATTTACCTGAGTATCGCACAGAAAAAGAAAAATGGGACTTAGACAAGGCAAGCAAAATTATTATCAATACATGGGAAGAAGGCATCACTGCTCAATCAAAAGAAGTCTCAAAAACGCTAGAGCCTCGGTTAGTTATTACCGGCGGCGAACCCTTGTTGCAGCAACAAAGAATTATAGAGTTCTTGAAAAGAGCAGAATTTTTCGATTGGAAAATAGAAATAGAAACAAATGGCACGATCGTCCCTGGAGAAGAATTGATAGATCGCGTGCAATTTAACTGCTCTCCCAAACTTGCAAACTCCGGCGTAGTCAAAGAAAAACGCCTCAATCCCAAAGCTCTCGAAGTACTTAAAGAGGGAAACACCTTCTTCAAATTTGTAGTACAAAATGAAAAGGATATCAGCGAAATTATTCAGGATTATTACATGCCGCATTTATACGATTTTCCGCGAGAAAGAATCTACATCTCCCCTGAAGGGAAAGACGCGGAAGCCTTAGACAAAATCCGTGAAAGCGTCCGCGGCCGTGTGGAAAAAGAAGGATTTATTCTTGGCGACCGATTGCAAATTCGAAAATACGGCAATAAACGCAGAACATAAAGTCCTTTATGTTGCATTTTAAACGCAAAAAATATGACTACGATTTGATAGTGATCGGCAGTGGGTCGGGCGGAAGTGTCGGAGCGCATTATGCGCGAAGTCTAGGAAAAAAGGTAGCGATTTTTGAAAGCGGAGATATAGGTGGAGAGTGTCCAAATTTTGCCTGCGTGCCGACAAAAGCCTTGCTTCACGCGGCAGAAGTCTATCGTACAGTAGGAAACGCGAGGTTCTTTGGTGTAAATGTCTCTGAGAAATCAGTAAATTACACGGCGGTCAAAAGATGGAAAGATTTGGTTGTGTCGCGAACCGGAACGGCGCATGGAGAAGAATCATTTCGCATGGACGGCATTCATCTCGTCCGCGCTAAAGCGCAATTCATATCCCCTCACGAAATCGAAGCGGGTGGCAAAATATATAGCAGCGCCAAATTCCTTATTGCGACCGGCTCAGCAGTTTTTATCCCTCCCATAACAGGTATTCAGGATGTAGGATATATCACCTTCAAGCAGGCAGTAGATTTGAAGCAGCCGCCCGCGTCTCTTTTAATTTTCGGCGCTGGCCCAGTGGGGTGTGAACTTGCCCAAATCTTTGCGACTTTTGGCACGAAGGTTACTCTTGTGAACAGATCGGAAAATATCTTAGGTAAAGAAGATAAAGAAGTAACGGATCTGGTGCAAGCTCTGTTTGAAAATCAAGGCATTGAGGTATTGACCAATACCTCGCTTATAAAAGTAGAAAAAAAAGCCGGCTTGAAGATCGCGCATTTACAGAGAGGAGATAAAGAATATTTTGTGGAGTTTGAAGAAATTTTGATAGCCACAGGCAAAGTGCCGGTTTTGAATTTCGCGCCGGAAAAAGCAGGAATTATAGTAGAGAAAGGCCATTTGAAGCTTAATAACTACCTGCAAACAACCGCGTCAAATATTTATGCCGCTGGCGATATTGCCGGTCCATATTTATTTACCCACACCGGCTACTATCAAAGCTACATAGCAGCGCACAATGCTTTTTCAAATAAAAAAATTATCCCTGATTACTCTGTTGTTCCCCGTTGTGTATTTATCACCCCGGAAGTAGCATCAGTCGGTATGTCAGAAAAAGATGCCATAGGGCGTGGTATAAAAATTAAAAAGGGCGTAATGGCGATTGCCGAACTGGGCCGCGCCAATACCTCCAATAGTTTTGACGGATTTGTAAAAGTAATTACTGATAAAAGTGGCGTATTGATCGGCGGATCAATTGTAGCCCCATCTGCCGGAGAAATGATTCATGAACTCGCGCTAGCTATTAAATGCAGAGTAAAAGCTCAAGAACTCGCGGACATGATTCATGCCTATCCCACCTACTCCGAAGGCATCAAAATCGCCTGCGGTAATATAGAGTAAAATTCTATTGAGATTATTTAACCCTTGACCCGCAAATGGCAATGTGAAATACTTTATTTATGGAGCCTGCAGAGCAACCTCATCCTTCCGAGTCAACAGGACATAGTTGGAAAGAAAAACCAGCACAATCTTACTTGATCATATTTAGTATGTTACTTGTAGTTTTTATTGCTGCCGCATCAGGATACGTGCTTGGCTCACTGCAAAAAACACCGCCAAATACTAAGCCTACGGAAGTATTGCCAAATACTAGTCCGTCTCCTGTTCAAAATGAGATTGCGTGTTCACAAGACGCGATGCAGTGTCCAAATGGATCTTGGGTTGGCAGGACAGGACAGAATTGCGAGTTTGTATGCCCAAATGGTAAAAAGCAAACGCAATGCCGCACTGACGCAGAATGTCCTCAGGGATATGCCTGCGAAGGTGTTTCAGGCTATGGCGTCATTCAGCCCGGAGATCAATCTTCGCCCCCGACGCCGATAATAACTGATGGAGTATGCAAGCTGAAACAAGGCGGCACATGCTCTACCGATGCAGACTGCTCTGCGGGATTAATCTGTCATAAGACGAATACAGGCAATGTCTGTGTTGAAAGCACCACAACACAGATGTGTAGCGGACCAAATGATACTAGTTGCTCCGAAGGATACCAATGTATCCAGAGTTGCGGACCCCCAGTGCCAAGAATAGACGAACCAGCTCCGCCGTATTACTGCATGCCCAATGAAGCAGCGGACAGGCCGAGAATTTGTCCTATTTGCCTTTCTTCAGCTACAAAAATCGCGACCCCGCAGGGCGAAATTCCAGTTACCAATCTGAAGGAAGGAATGAAAGTATGGTCGCTCAATGAAAAGGGAGAAAAAATTGTTAGCGCGATTCTTAAAACCGGATATACAGTTGCTCCAACTAATCATATTATGATCCATCTTAAGCTTGCGGATGGCAGAGAATTATTTGTTTCACCAGGCCATCCGACCATAACAGGATCAACTGTCGGACAACTTAATAAAGGTGATACATATAATGGTTCAGTTATATATTCCGTTGAGAGAGTACCATATATGGATAAATACACCTATGATCTTTTACCGGACAGTGCCACAGGTTATTATTTTGCGAACAGTATTCTGCTCGATAGCACATTGAAAGAATAGTGCCCTCATAGATTGACAATATATAACAGTAAAGCTAAACTTACTCCAAATAAGACTCAACTATTTAAAATGCCGGGAGAAATTAATCTCACAAATAATAAAAGTTCTTATGTATTGAGCAAAACCTCAATATTGCTTACTGTGACTCAAGAGAGTCCCCGCTCTGCAGAGTTATTGGCAGAATATGGACTGCATTGCGTCAGCTGCTTTTTTAATGAATTTGATACGCTTGAGACAGGTGCGAAAGTACACAGCATGTCAGATCAAGAAATAGATGATATGATTAACGAGATAAATATGCAGCTTGATAAAGAGTGGAAAGAACAAAAAAAGTAATTATGACAAAAACGCTTGTAATAGAAAATTTGCATGTCAGTACCAATGACGGTAAAGAGATACTGCGTGGTGTTTTTCTGTCTGTAAAACAGGGAGAAATTCATGCAATTATGGGACCAAACGGCGGGGGCAAATCTACCCTTGCCCAAGCGCTCATGGGTCATCCTGAATACAAAATAACGCGGGGCAAAATTGAAGTAAATGGCGTGGATATAACTAATTTAGCGCCAAACTCGCGGGCTAAAAATGGATTATTCTTAGGTTTCCAGTATCCTGTTGAGGTGGCGGGTGTTAATTTCGCCTCTTTTTTGCGCTTGGCTGTTAATGAGCAAAAAGAAAGAAACGAGAAAAAGATCTCACCCATTACTTTTCGTAATTTACTAAATGATCAAGCAAAAAAATTAGCATTTCATGATGATCTTACTGCTAGATCGCTGAATGAAGGTTTTTCTGGCGGTGAGAAGAAGAAGGCGGAGATCTTACAGCTCGCGCTGATAAAGCCTGATTTTGCTGTTCTTGATGAGCCAGACTCAGGCCTTGACATAGACGCGCTTAAATATATTTCCAAAGCCATAACAAAGCTCGATTATCCTTTAGGACTAATTCTTATTACTCATTATCAGCGTATACTTCGTTATATTAAACCGGATTTCGTGCATATTATGATAAAAGGCAAGCTTATAAAATCCGGTAAAGCAGCACTTGCTAAAGAAATTGAGAAAAAAGGATACGAACAATATTTATGAATACACAGCCTATCATTAAAGACAATTATAAATTCGGCTTCCATAAGCCGGAGACTTCAGTTTTCAAAACTCCCAAAGGCCTGAGTAAGAAAATTGTAGAATCAATTTCCCATTTCAAAAACGAACCCGATTGGATGCGCGATTTTAGATTGCGCAGCCTCAAACTTTTTGAGCATTATTCTTTGCCTTCCTGGGGAGCTGATTTATCCGGAATTAATTTTGACGACCTATACTATTATATAAGTCCGTCTGAGAAAAAATTCCGCGACTGGGAAGACGTGCCTCCGGATATCAAAGATACTTATGACAGAATCGGTATTCCTGAGGCGGAGAAAAAATTTCTCGCGGTTGTCGGCGCGCAATATGATTCAGAGGTCATTTATCACCGGCTCAAAGACAAATGGGAGAAGCTTGGAGTCATCTTCGTGGACACAGACACCGCGGTCAAAAAATATCCTGACATAGTCAAACAATATATAGGCAGCATAATTCCGCCTGCTGATAATAAATTCGCGGCGCTCAACAGCGCTGTCTGGAGCGGCGGAAGCTTTGTTTATATACCAAAAGGAGTTCGTGTAGAAATTCCGCTTCAAGCTTATTTTCGCATTAACGCCGCGAATATGGGACAATTTGAGCGTACTCTTATCATTGCCGAGGAGGGCAGTTACGTACATTATGTCGAGGGCTGTACTGCCCCGATTTATTCAACAGACTCGCTCCATTCGGCAGTGGTTGAAATAATTGTCAAAAAGGGAGCTCGAGTCCGCTATACAACTATTCAAAACTGGAGCAACAATGTCTATAATTTGGTGACCAAACGGATGTCAATTGACGAAGAAGGATTTGGCGAATGGATTGATGGCAATCTTGGCTCCAAGGTTACTATGAAATATCCATCTTTATATTTGAAAGGCAAAGGAGCGCGCGGCGAAGTTCTATCACTGGCTTTAGCAGGACGCGGTCAGCATCAGGACGCGGGCGGTAAAGCAATTCACCTCGCGCCTTTTACTACCAGTACAATTACCTCCAAATCCGTCAGTCTAAGCGGCGGACGGACAAGCTATCGCGGTATGGTGAAGATCATACATGGCGCGCGCGGGAGCAAATCATTTGTCCGTTGCGACGCGCTCTTACTTGACGAACTTTCCCGTTCCGATACTTATCCTGTGAATATAGTAAATGAACAAGACGTGACACTTGGTCATGAGGCATCAGTCTCCAAAATCGGACAACAGCAATTATTTTATTTGATGTCCCGCGGACTTTCCGAGATACAAGCCACTTCTCTTATTGTTAATGGTTTTATTGAGCCGATTGTCAAAGAACTGCCTCTGGAATACGCGGTGGAACTCAACCGTCTGATTAATTTATCAATGGAAGGCGCGGTTGGTTGAAAGAAATTCTAAGCACTAAACTCTAAATCCTAAATAAATTAAAAATTTTAAATACAAAATTCAAAATAAATTTACATTTATATTATTTGTATTTTGATATTGTTTAGTATTTAGATATTAGAATTTAGGATTTGTTTATGAAAGATATTATCATTAAAGAAAATGAGGAATTAAAGCTACCTGTCCTTTGGCTGGGAGAGGAAACTGAGCTAGCATATAATATTCAACTCGCGGGTATTGGCGCGAATTTAAAACTTTTTATACTACTTTTGGGTAGAGATATGAATAAATTGAATCTAAAAGTCAACGTATTCCATCTAAAACCAAACACACAAAGTAAAGTTATTGTAAAAGGAGCACTTAATGACAGCGCATTTGTAGATTTCGATGGCTTAGTAAAAATTGAAAAAGGCGCTAAAGGAACCAATGCTTGGCTTGCCGCGCATTTTCTTTTACTATCAAATATGGCTCGCGGCAGAGCGGTGCCGAGTCTTGAAATCTTGGAAAACGACATTAAAGCCGGTCATGCTACAACTGTGGGCCGGGTAAATAATTTGGAATTATTCTATCTTATGTCGCGAGGTATTTCAGAGAAAGATTCAAAATCGCTAATCGTACATGGCTTTCTAAATAGCATGATTGAGCAACTGCCTAATGAATTAGCCGACAAAGCGACTAAAGAAATAGCATATGTATAAATTACATAATCTAAAAAAGGACTTTCCTATTTTTGCGACTTACCCTGATTTGGTTTATTTGGATTCTGCTTCAACCAGTCAGAAACCCGCTCAGGTAATTAAGGCAGTAAACGACTTTTATACAAAAAAAAATGCCAATATTCACAGGGGGATTTATAAGCTTGCAGAGATCGCGACTGAAGCTTATGAAAACACCAGGATTCAAGTAGCTAAATTCATTGGAGCTGGAAGTAAAAACGAAATCATCTTCACGGGAAATACCAATCAGGCAATTAATTTAGTTGCCTGCGGGTGGGCGAGGAAATTTCTCAGGAAAGGGGATATTATTGTGCTCTCGGAAATGGAACACCATGCCAATATCGTCCCCTGGCTCAGGTTGAAAGAAGAAAAAGAAATAGAATTAATTTTTTTACCTATTAATAAAGAGCATCGATTGGACTATTTGTTATCGCGAGGATCCGCCAGCTGGCGGAGACGCGGCAACCTCGAAACAGAAAGGGTTAAGCTTGTCGCCTTAACTCATGCTTCTAACGTACTCGGCACAATCAATCCGCTAGATAAAATAATTCCATATTTCAAGAAACATACCCCAGCCAAAATCCTTATTGATGCCGCGCAGTCCATACCGCATCTACCAATTGATGTGCGGACGCTTGGCATTGATTTTCTCGCCTTTTCGTCCCATAAAATGCTTGGACCCTCTGGCGTGGGAGTTCTCTGGGCAAAAGAAAATTTACTTGAAGCAATGGATCCGCTATTTGTAGGCAGTCACATGATTAGCAAAGTTACAAAAGAAAAAGCTCTGTACGCTACTCTTCCTGATAAGTTTGAAGCTGGAACCGGTAATCTGGAAGGAGTGGCCGCCCTTTCATCAGCCATTTCCTATTTACAAAAAATTGGTTTGGAAAAAATAGCTCTTTACGAAAATGCATTGACAAAATATGCACTCGAAAGATTAAGAGAAATAACTTATCTGAAGCTATATTGTCCAGCAACGAATGAAAGCAGGCTCGGAATTTTTTCTTTTGGCATAGAGGGCGTCCATCCGCATGATATAGCGCAAATCCTAGACAGTCAAAATATCGCCATCCGTTCAGGCCATCACTGCGCAGAGTTAACTATGAATGCCCTGCGTGTCCCCGCTACAGCCAGAGCATCTTTATATTTGTATAATACAAAAGAAGATGTTGATAAATTGATTGAAGGAATAAAAGTTGTTAAACAAACATTGAAGATTTAACTATCGTCATTGCGAGCGACTGAAAGAAGCGAAGCAATCCCGTCGAGGTAATAGATTGCCGCGTCGCTCCTTACTCGCTCCTCGCAATGACATATGCTTATGCGGGATCAATTATATCGCGACATTATTCTGGAACATTGGCAGCATCCGCAAAATTACGGGATTATTCCAAATGCCGATATTGATGTAAGGGTAAATAATCCTTATTGCGGAGACAACATACGTCTTACAATTAAATTAAACGATGGAAGAATAAAAGACATTGCCTTTACAGGCGTTGGTTGCGCAATTTCAAAAGCATCTGCCTCTCTCTTCACAGAGGAAATGAGGCATAAAGCTTTATCAAGCCTTCAAAAAATTGGTACAGCAGAAGTGCTGAATTTAATTGGCGTTCCGCTTACTCCTACCAGAACCAAATGCGCCCTGTTGATATATACAGCTCTTATCAAGGTTTTTGATTCTGGGTATTGACGGGTTTGAGAAAATATTGTATTATACATTTATTCTCATTCAAGAAATGAGATATATTTGTTTCTAAAGTACTATTATGGCGACATTTAAAAGAGATAAACCACATGTAAATATCGGTACTATAGGACATGTCGATCACGGCAAGACTACTCTTTCTGCCGCTATTTCTACAGTGCTATCCAAACAGGGATTGGCAACAGCCAAGAAATACGAGGACATAGACAACGCCCCTGAAGAAAAAGCCCGCGGAGTAACCATTAACATTACCCATATTGAATACGAAACCAAAAATAGACATTATGCTCACATAGATGCTCCTGGACATGCCGATTACATTAAAAACATGATTACAGGTGCCGCCCAAATGGACGGCGCGATTCTCGTAGTTTCGGCTCCCGACGGCCCTA
>CAZJRC010000031.1:0-8756 GCA_964548495.1 uncultured Gammaproteobacteria bacterium
CGGTTCTAACGAGACGGTTGGGGGTTCGATTCCCTCCAGGGGTACAATTTATGAATTATTTAGTTATCGTGCCGTATGCTGTAAAATTGGAAATCCAAGAACGCGTATTACTTCATCAATTGTGGTCGTGCCTTCGTGAACTTTTTGGAGCGCGGAGGATCGTAGTTTTTTGGTTTGTTTTTTGTCAATTAAATCATTCAGGCGGGAGGCAGGGCTTTTTTCTATAATACTGTTTTTTATCTCGGAATCAAAAGTAGTTATTTCATAGACGCCAATTCTTCCCCGATAGCCCAGGCTTTGGCATTCTTCACAACCTTTGCCTTTGTAGATGATTTGTATATTCCCATCTTCTCCTAACAGCTTTTTTTCTTCATTAGTTAATTGATATTGTATTTTACAAGAGGAACAGATTTTGCGAAGGAGTCTGGTGGACACAACTCCTTTCAGGGCTTGGGCGATTACTGAGTTGGTTATGTTAAATTCTTGAAGGCGTGTAATAAGCGCAGGTATATCAAATGTATGAAATGTTGAGAAAATGAGTGTGCCTATGAGTGAGGCCTGCGCAGCCATTTGAGCGGTTTCCGCGTCTCGTATTTCGCCAATCATGACAATATCCGGATCTTGTCGGACAACAGAGCGCATAACTTTAGCAAAGGTGAGACCTATGCTTTCGTTGATTTGCGTTTGGCGAATATTTGGTAATTGATACTCGACTGGATTCTCAAGCGTCATTACATTCTTGTCTATCTTGTTTATTGCGTGTAATAATGAGTAGAGGAGGCTAGTTTTTCCTGATCCTGTAGGGCCTGTTGTTAATATTATTCCTGATTGACTGGTGATAAGCGATAAAATTATATTTAGCTGATCGTTTTCAAATCCAAGATCTTGGAGATTTATTAATACATCTTCCTTATTATGGAAGCGGCAAACGATTGCTTCCCCATAGATGGTGGGTAAGGTAGAGGTGCGAATGTTGTAAATATGGTTTTGGTAGACGCATTCAAGATATCCATCTTGGGGCAGACGATGTTCGGTAATATTTAGGGCTGAAAGTACCTTTATTCTGGAGATTAGTTCTTCTTGTTGGGATTTGCCTACTTTGAATGCGGGACGCAGAAGTCCATCGACCCGGAACCTAATTGAGAGGTCGTCTGGTTGCGGCTCTAAGTGTATGTCGCTCACGCGGTTTTTGATCGCATCTAGAAAAATAGTATTTATGAGGTCTTTGGAGTACTCGTCTATGCTTAGCTTGTTGTGTTGCATCTGATCCATATTTTTAAGTTTCTATGTTTATTTTTTCATTGATAATGATTACTGTCAAGGGGATAGCTCTTTCTTATTTTTAGATGTTGGATAATAAGTGTCCCAATTTCTTTTTTTTTGTAGCAAGATAGTTTAAGTTATGTTTTTGAGGCATCGTCTCAATTGGAATCCTTCTGACAATTTTTATCTTATGCTCTTCAAGAGCTTTTATTTTTTGCGGATTGTTGGTTAATAGATTTATTTTGGATATGTTGAGATCGTATAGTATTTCGGCGGCAATATTATAATCTCTCGCGTCAGATGGCATGCCCAAGGCGTGATTTGCCTCAACCGTATCGAGTCCTTTTTCCTGAAGAGCATAAGCATTTATTTTGGATAAAAGGCCAATACCGCGGCCTTCCTGATTTAAATAAATAATGATACCATCCCCCTCTTTAGCTATTATTTGCATGCTTTGACGCAATTGGTCTCCGCAATCGCATTTGAGAGAATAAAATGTATCTCCGGTAAGACATTGGGAGTGTACGCGGGTTAAAAGAGGTTGTTTTTGAATATCGCCTGTTAATAATACTGTGTGTTCGCTGTTATCAATCAGTGATTTATAGATTATTATTTGGAAAGTTCCGAATTTGGTAGGCAGTATTGCTGATGCCTTTCTCCTAATATTAGTTGTTTTTGACATAGGCAATAAGATCGGGTATGGATATGATTTTGATTTTATAAATATGGGAAAATTTTATTAATTCCGATTGATTGGCAACATCGCCTTCATCATTCAGGATCTCACAAAGAACAGCGGTTGGTGAAAAGCCGGCAAGACGCATTAATTCAAGCGATGCCTCGGTATGTCCCGGGCGCTCCAGTATTCCTCCTTGTTTCGCAAGAAGTGGAAATATATGCCCGGGTCTGACAAAATCAGCCGCATCGGAGCCCTCATGGGCAATAGCGCGAATGGTGAGGCTTCTGTCTGAAGCTGAGATGCCATAAGATTTCACGTTTTTGGCATCAAGTGAAATAGTAAAATTTACCTTGGTTTTCTCAGTATTTTTATTTGAGGGAATCATGAGGGATAGATCAAGCATGGTTGCTTTTGATTGTGTAATTGGTACACAGATCAGGCCCCGGCATTTTTGCAGCATAAAATTTATTTTTTCGGGCGCGGCAGTTTGCGCTGGAAAGATAAGGTCTCCCTGATTTTCGCGGTTAGGATCGTCAACGACTATTAAAAAGTTATTTTTTCTAAGTTCTTTTAAAGCGTCTGAAATTAGCGCGAAATTATTCATATTTTTGATAAAGTGTCGATCATTTTCAGGGCTGTCAGCGCGCCTTCTACTCCCCTGTTGTCTATCCTGCTTGTTGCCCGGAGGCGGGCGTCTTTGGGGTCGTATACGCTTAGTACTTCAAAGATCACAGGGATTTCGTAGTCGTAGGCTACATTCATACAGCCGCGCACGCACTCATTGGATACTTGTTCAAAATGATAGGTTTTTCCTTTGAATATGGCTCCAAAGACTATGATTGCATCATAAATCTTTTTCTTCGCCAGTTTTTTGCTGACCAGCGGTATTTCCAGCGCGCCCGGAACCATAAATGTGTCTATTTGATTTTCATGTAATCCTTTCTTGAGCAATGTATTCACGCAGTTTTCCAGAAGTTTTTTTGTTATATTCTCTCTGTATAGACTTACAACAATAGCTATTTTACTTTCTTTTTTCAACTTCATACTTATTTATCTTTTGGTAACGAGTTTTTCTAAGTATTTAGCGAGTATATCTGTTTCAATATTTACTTGATCTCTGATTTTTAAATCTTTAATCATAGTGTGAGTCCAAGTGTATGGAATAATGCCAACGGTGAAATATATGTCCCGTGCCTCAATTACAGTAAGAGAAATTCCGTTGACAGCGATAGAACCTTTTTCAACGATATATTTACTTAGACTTTTCGGAATATTTATTGTCAGTATTTTACTGTTTCCTGCTTCTTTGATTTTTTTAACGATTCCTACTCCGTCAATATGTCCCTGTACTATATGTCCGGATAATAAGGTAACTGGTGTAACCGATAATTCTAAATTAACTTGATCGCCATCATTTAATTTGCCCAACATTGTTCTGCTCAATGTTTCCGGCATTACTTCGACAGTGAAGCTTGTATCAACAGGTTTGGCTAGAACTGTTAAACAGGCGCCGTTTACCGCAATACTGGTACCTTTTTTTAATTCGCGTATCAGAGAAAGAGGCGCCTCAATCGCAAGACTAGTATCCTGTTTGTTTTTTATTTTTCCTAGATGAGTGACAATACCGGTAAACATAAAATACCCCTTTCGGGGTATAGTAAATTTACACGTTTTTAGGCGTGTATTCATTCTTTCTTTCATCCCGACTTTACGGTCGCTACCGGATTCACACCGGTTCCTCCCCGCTTACGCGGGGTCGTAGAGTTTTCCCGATCATATCGGGATTCACTACCGATTGTGATTCGCGCACATACCCCGAAAGAATGATTGTAGAATACAAGACATGTTGCAATGTGTCAAGATGCAGAGTGTATAATGGTAGGCACTGTAATGATGCTGTATTTTTTGCGTGGGAAGGTGAGGATTGGGAAAAATAGAGGGAAAAGGCTTGGTTTCCCGACTATTAATCTACGTTTAACTCAGAAAATACCTGAGGGCATATATGCTTCTGAAACAAAAATAGACGGGGAAATATATAAGTCCGTAAGTTTCATAGGAGCAGCGAGGACATTTGGTGAGACGGAGGTTTTGGCGGAAACTTATATTATTAATTTTGACGCGGATATTTATGGTAATTGGGTGAGCATACGATTTTTGAGGAAAATAAGAGACAATATTAAATTTCAATCTGAAGCCAAGCTTGTCGCTAGAATTAAAAAAGATATAAGAGAGGCGTGGAGTTGAGGAGTATAGATAAATAGCGTATTGTTTTGTATTATTTAACTCATGTTTCCTTTATCAGATTCTATACCGGCCAGGAGATTTCCGTTTTTTACTCTTTTTATTATTTTTTTGACGGTTTATATTTTTATTCAGCAAATATCGGCATCGGATCAGGCTGGTTTTATAGCAAATAATGCGCTTATTCCCGTGAATGTTAATTTTTCAGATTGGATTTCGTTACTGCCATTTGTTACAGCAATTTTTTTACATGGAGGTTTTTTACATATTATATCCAATATGTGGTTTTTGTGGGTATTTGGAGACAATGTCGAGGGGCATCTATCTCCGTTTATATTCTTGTTACTCTATTTAATCGCCGGAGTAATAGGTAATGTGACTCAGTATTTGTTTATGCCGACATCTAATATACCAATGCTTGGCGCATCAGGAGCGGTGGCCGGAGTGCTGGGAAGTTATTACATCCTTTTTCCTTATTCTAAAATAAAAACTGTAATATTCATGTTCTTTTTTGTGACAATAGTTGAGATCAGCGCGCCTTTGATGCTCGGTTATTGGTTTGTCTTACAATTGATTTCAGGCGCAACCTCCCTGCCTTTTATGGATGCTCAAGGAGGTATTGCTTTTTGGGCTCATAGTGCCGGATTTATAGTTGGAACATTTTTTGGAATTGTGTTTAAAGGCAGACATTAAAGATAAATTATCAAATGAATATAGGAAAAGAATTGATATTAGTAGGCGCAATTATTTCAACTATTATTTATTTATTCTTCAGAAAATAGTATAATATATTCATGTATTATTCACATCCTTGTTCGTATTGCACCAAAGTGTTTTATGTTTTCAGCGATAGCAAAGAGCACGCGTCGCGGGCTTTATATGCGGGAATAAAACAGCATCTTACTGAATATGATGAGGATAGAAAAGAATATAAGTTTGATGACGGGCCAGTGGCAGATTCAAATGAAATATATGCTGGGATAGGAGAGTCTGAAGTCCCGCCAGCCGGAGGATATGAGTTGAAATAATTTAAACGGTGGCTGTAGCTCAGTTGGTTAGAGCGTCAGGTTGTGGACCTGAATGTCGCGGGTTCGAATCCCGTCAGCTACCCAAAAATAGCGAAAGTATTTATTTAAATGTTTTTATGAATAGAATAGAAAAAAACATCATCGCTAGACCATAAGTAAATCTACCAAATCACCTTCTACGTGATTTACGTTGACACATTCTACTTTTTAGTTTAAACTTGAATGAGTGCCCGATTCTAGAAAAATAATCTTTGCCAATAATGAAATATATCACGTCTTTAATAGAGGTATTGATCGAAGACCAACCTTTCTTGGTAAAAGAGGATACGATTATGCCCTTGAGGGCTTGCGGTTATATCAATTCGAAAACCTTCCTTTAAGATTGTCAAAATATCTCTCCATACCCCACAATGAAAGATTGAAATTATTACAGCAATTGTATATGAAGGACAAAGGAATAGTTAATATATTAGCCTACTGTTTAATGCCGAATCATTTTCATCTATTATTACAGCAAAAAAATATAAAAGGCATATCTTCGTTTGTAGCAAATTTTACCAATAGCTATACAAAATATTTTAATGCCAAATATAAAAGGGTGGGTCCCCTATTCCAAGGATTATTCAAGGCCGTTCATATAGAATCTGATGAACAGTTAATGCATGTGTCCAGATATATTCATCTTAATCCTGTTTCCTCACACCTGATTGATATAAAAGACCTGCAAACTAATATAAATTGTTCATATAGAGAATATTTGAATTCAATTCCTTACTCCATAAGCAAGCCTGATATTATTTTGCAAATGTTTCAATCAAGAAAGGATTATGCTAAATTTGTACATAATCAAGCGCAGTATGCTCAAGAATTAGAGAGGATTAAACATCTTATTTTTGAGGAGTAGATAAGTAAGACGTTAATAAAAGTAGTAGGTGCAAGCGTAATTCACGTCGAAGGTGTATAGCTGTATAGCTCGAAGGCTTAAGGCAGTTAAAGCTGTTAAAACACAGCGTAATGGCTTCTGGGGCCTCATAATGTCACTGCTTGGGAGATGAACTAGCAACTGGCAGACCTCTTCCCTGACTGCTTATTTTGTGCTATAGTATTAGTGGCAGGATATGAGACAAGAACTTAAATATACTTTACCACCAATCGTTTTACTTGCATTTGTGCTTTCTATCACTTCAGAATATTGTAAGCTCAGACCAATTGCCAATTTAACTTCCTACGTTCGCAATGAATCGCCGTTCAATCCATACTGTTATGTCAAAAGTTTTAGCCCTGAACCACCTGAGATGCAAACAACAACTAGTACATCTGTATCTAGCTCTGCTGTA
Organism: uncultured Gammaproteobacteria bacterium; assembly: GCA_964548495.1. GTDB lineage: Bacteria > Patescibacteriota > Microgenomatia > Levybacterales > UBA12049 > JAHIGH01. Next base: position 6,549 of record CAZJRC010000031.1, read on the forward strand.
GTTGGGACGGCAACAGTATCGACGACAACAACACTTTAACCGTCTCTTTAAAATAATATGGAGCAAGCATTTTGGACAGTTCTTACTGGTACTCTAGTTTTTTCTTTTGGGAAAATTGTTGATTCCCTTTGTATTCAGCCGTATATTTCTTACAAAAAAGTTATTGGTGAAATAACGTATCAATTAGTTTTTTATGCCAATGCGTATTCTTCAAAAATGATGAAACATGGAATACAAGATGAAGCAGCAGAAAAATTTAGAATATCAGCCGCAAGACTGCAAACCTATTTTAACCCGATTGCTTGGATGAATTTACCTTTTGTTCCGACACGAAGTGAAGTTGACGAAGCAACAGCGCAACTTATTGGTCTCTCAAATGGCATACCTCCCAGAGATAAAGAAACTAGAGAAAACTCAAAACGAGCAAATACGATACGAAAGACATTAAGGATAAAATTCTATGAATGATGATGTCCAAAAAAAATTAGATGAGCTGGTAAAAGAATCGGACTTGTTTATCGCCTCTCCAGACACAATTGAATATGCTCAAAAAAAAGGTTTGCCCGTTAAGTCGGTTTTTACCACATATCAGCAATATCTTGACAAGCTTTTTTCTGAAAAAAGGAAGATGGCAGATGAATTGATACAAAAGTTACCCCATCTTGATGATTCCATTGCAAACAGCAGTATTTCTGCTCTGTACGAAGAATTAAAGGAGACTTTTGCTTTTGGTATTTCAGGCGCGAGCATTATACTTGCTATCCTACTTCTTGATTTGGCAGCGAAATTTAGACTGCATAAGGAGAATGTAAAAGACAACACTCAGGCAAGTTGGAAACCTATTGAGGATTTACACCTAAAAGAAGTAATTTTTAAATTGCGAGAGCACAATGTAATTACCGAAGACGAAAAAAAGGAGCTTTTGGAATTCAATAAAAAAATCCGCAACAACTATCTTCATTACAATATCCAAAAACTTATAAAAGGTATGATTCTGGGGGAATTGAAGGGGGTCAACGTTAATACAGGTGAAGTAACCATTGAGAAAAACGTAAACCCTACAGAAAAGCCGTTCCTTTGGTTTTCTGCAAAAAGAGTTCTGGATAAAAAAACAGTTGTAGAACGAGTGGCGTTTTGTATTAGTTGGGTAAATAAGTTTCTAAAAGACTCTGCTTAACTGTCCTCTTCTTCTTCCATACGTCATCCCCTTTAACCCTTTTTGTCACAGAGGGGGTTGATGTTACTATTGGACCTTTGACTATGACAGCTCAAGATAGGGAGAGCACTAGGCGTATGAGGTACGGTAGAAGGCTACCTCTTGCAACGACAGTGTACTAAAATAAGTCCGAACGTCATTCGCTAAGTGACCCACTAAAACCTTCATTTTCCCAACGTGACAGGTTGTTCCAAATGGAGGGTGGAAACTCATAAAGATAAACCAAAATATGATTTGAGCTTCTGATATAATCAAAGTATGAGTGTTTGGCGAGAGTGGAAATATAAAAATCTTACTCTGTTTATATTCTCGATTTTTTTTGCTTTTGCCCTTTACCGATACGAAAATTTTCATGCATCTTTACTTAATCTCGGAGGATTAGGTTATATCGGGTCATTCGCGGCAGGTATTCTTTATGTATCTACATTTACAGCAGCGACCGGAGCAGTAATTTTATTAATTCTGGCAGAAAAACTTTCACCGCTAGAAATAGGGTTCATTGCGGGTTTAGGCGGAGTATTTGGCGATTTCGTCATTTTTCGTGTTATAAAAGATAATCTTGCACAGGAGATAGATAATATATATAACCATATTGACGGCAAGCACCATCTTCGTAGAGTACTTCATACTAAATACTTTGGCTGGACTCTACCTGTCATTGGAGCTATCATTATTGCTTCTCCAATTCCTGATGAATTAGGTGTCAGTCTTTTGGGCATTTCAAAAATGAAAACCTACCAATTTTTACTTGTATCCTTTATCTCAAACGCGATTGGTATATCCCTGCTTGTTTCGGCTTCTGTAGTTATTAAACCGTAAATAGAGGAAAACTCGAAACACTCTTCTTAATTTTTTGAAAGAGGGGCAGATGCGTGTACATGCATAAATTCTTTATGGCTTTTAATGAGCAGTTACGACAATCTGAGCAACGAGGTTTTGATGCCAGAGAGCAAGTGGAAAAGTTTTGCAGATCTTCAGACTTATTCGAAGAA
>CAZJRC010000031.1:8766-11402 GCA_964548495.1 uncultured Gammaproteobacteria bacterium
GATTTAAACAAGGACTGAGACGATACGAGTCACCGGGCGGCGTGATTAATGCCGTAGTTGTCAGGCCGGATAATCCCAAGACCGATGTGCCCGTATTGCTTGCTCCAGGTTGGGCGGAAGGCATAAAAATTTTTAAGAACGGCTTATTTCAATTATATGCTTCCGATCGAATCGCAATAACTCTTGACCATCCGCGCAGAGGAGGCGTTGTCGAGCGGTATGGAGATTATCCTCTTGATGAGCTAAGAAAAGCTCAAACGGTTCTAGAACTTATTAAGCAGGAAAATATTATACAAATTGACATTATTGCGCATTCGGAAGGCGCAATAAATGCGGCTTATCTAAGACATGAAAGAGTAAGAAATTTGATATTATGTAATCCAGCTGGACTAATAGGTAAAGATAGTGTCCTCGGATTAATTGGAAGATTTACTAAAAATAATTGGCAAAGTTTTGTAAGAAATATAAAAAATGAAGACTGTCGTGAGGCAATAAAGCGTGGACAAACTGAAGGGATAAAATATGTAATGCAGAATCCTGTTCGCGCTTATAGAGAAATTCGGGCAATTTCCCGATCACATATAGAGGAGACGCTCATCGATTTACATAGTAAAGGGGTTGGTATTGTAGTAATTCATGGCGTGGATGACGCGGGATTTCCTATGGTCAGGATGCAAAAACATGTAAGATCAGAAGCGCAGCAAGACGGATATGCTGACGGTTTTTTGTCAGTAAAAGGCGGACATAATGAGCTTAATTATTATCCAGAGAAATATATAAAAGCTGCTGAAATGATGCTTACAGCACTTGAGCAGAAACATGCTGGAAAATTAAAGCTTTGAATTTATTATTTGCGTTATATCGCCAAGGGTTACTTTGTCGGCAGGTTTATAGATCACCTCTCCTTGTTCGTTTTTACCTTGAGGTATCTTGGCAAACTCATCATCGGAAAGCTTGATGCCCAGATCGTCTTGAATTTTGACAGCCAGCTGCACAACATCAAGCGAATCCATCTTCAAATCGCTTAGTGTTAGAACATCTGAATTAGTTACTTTGTTTTCCGTCATGGCTGTCTTGACAGAATCTTCTCCTCCCATGATATATTTTTTGATAAGATCGTCAATAGTTATTTTTTTTACCGCGTTGTCTGACACATAAATCACCTCCCCCCTATAAAAGTATTAAGTATTAAGTATTAAGTATTAAGTATTATATAAATATTGTATATAAAATCCTTATAAATATCAATAAATGTAATTTATTCGGGACTCTTTAAGTATAGAGTCGGCTTTTGTATAATCATATGGATGAAGGCAGAGCGATATATCAGTCTTATAAAACAAGCACAGCGAGTTAAAAAGATATTTAAAAAAGATAAGTCCATAAAGGGATTTGGGATATCAATGTTGTCAGTTGATGAAATGAAAAGCCTTATAGACCGCGATAAAAATTTTCTGAATGATTATTTTACGCCGGAGGAAATTATTTATTGTAAAAATCGAATAACCAGTCTTGCCGGACGATTTGCCGCGAAGATAGCCGTGCGTGAGGCATTGCAAAAACAAATTTCCTGGAAGTATATAAACATACTTTCATCTCAGTCTCAACAGCCAGTCCTGTCATTGAAAAATATCAATACAGACAATGATAACCAGAATATATCTATCAGTATTACTCATGAAGATGATCTTACAGTTGCTGTAGCCGCAGTTTCAAGTCCTGGAAATACTGTATCAGTTGGTATTGACGCTGCAAAAATTGCCAGGATTATAACTGCCATAAAAAATCAGCCTGGGATAATACAGCGAATATTCACTAAAAAAGAACAAGCAGCGATATATAAGTTCCGAGCAGGAGCCGCGATTTGGGCAGGGAAAGAGGCTGTTTCTAAAGTATTGGGAGTCGGAATTTGGCATGGCGCGCAGCTTCCAGATATTGAAATATTGTCAGACAATACAGACACAAAAGTTAAGTTGAAAGGTAAATTGCAATTAGCAGCGAAAGAGTTAGGGCTTGTCCGGTGGAAACTTATAAATATTAAAGACGAGATGTATGAATTGGCTGTGGTGGCGGCAACAAGTGTCTAAAATAATTTTGGTTTGACGCTGTAGGTTATTGAACCTTCGTTATTATTATCCAGTCGAGAGACTGTGCCCGCGCGCGGTGTACAGATTTGGGTTTGACCTATTAACTCGGCTTTCAAAGCATGTGTTTCCCTGGGATAATTAACAATACCCGCTCCATTGGCAAAAATAAATATGGCCTGATTTTTTACTGCCCATGATCTACAAATTGAATTGGCAAGCTTTTCGGCGTTGACGTTCGGAGGTTTAATTGCATGATGCTGTGCCCAAAAGGACGGGCAACAAATAATATCAGCCCCTAATTCTCTTAATTTGTTAGATATATCAGATGAATCCATGTCAGAGCAGATTATAATACCAATATTTCCAATTGACGTCTTAGCGCATTCAATATTGTTTCCCGGTGACAAATATTGTTTTTCTGAATGCCACAGGTTGTTTTTTTGATATTCAAGTATGACAGCGCCATTGTTATTTATAAGTAATGAAGTTTTATAGTATTTATTTTCAGATTTTTTTATAAAAGAGCCGCAAACAATGTGGGTATCATAT
>CAZJRC010000032.1:0-2115 GCA_964548495.1 uncultured Gammaproteobacteria bacterium
GGCAATCCCTTATGCTGCAACTTCCGAGAGATGCGTTTGTACTCCACACGAGAGGAGCATCAAGGCTTGAAGGCGCCCCGTCATTCGACAGGGCTGAATGATTTTATCATTCTAGAGACAAATTGCGGTTTAAAACAGAATCTGGCTTACTCACTTCCTGGGATTAATTTAGAAGATTTATGATGATTATTTTTCTTCGCTATTCATATCTCGTTTAGGCTTAATTAGGAATCGTGTTGCTATAATTCAAAGTTTGTAGCGTTAAATCAATCTTTTTGATAAGATTTGAGTAAATGTGACCAAGAAACGCCCAATCTGCCAGACCTGTAATACTTATCTTTCTTGGGGGCAAAACCTTATCCGGCAAAAAAGATTCCGGTGCGGAATTTGTAAAAAGACCAGAAAATATCATTTAATTATAAAAAGGACGTTATGATCTTAACTATAACTGGTGGTATATTCATAAAGGAGTAAGAAAAGCTGTATCAACTCTTCAGGAAATACCGTATACAAGTTTTAAATTTTTAGATTACCCGCTAATGCCAAAAACCACAAATGAGATCGAAGGGCAGTTTGGACACCTTGGTAAAAGATGGCTTGCCCACCGTGGAATGAAAAGAGAAAGATGGATGGATTTTCTTAAATGGTTTATTTATTTTTACAACCAGAATAAACTATCCCGTAGTAAATCAAAAAAGGCCGAAAAAACAACACTAAATCTCCTCAATAATATTTGCTTATTCAAAACTAATTTCTATGTTGTCTTTATCGCGCATGTGATAGTTTTCAAACTCTTTATTTTCCTTGCCATTGACGATCATCTTAACTTTTTTATCTTTGCTGTTTTTTTTGTCAAAAATCTGCGTGGAGCTAAACTTTTTCCCCCAGATACGGAAGAAATTGCCGAGTCTGGTATCGTCTTTGGTCACTAAGCCATTCATTTCCATGTGGATTACTCCTTCTTTATTGTCATCATGTGTATGAATTTTCTGATGCACAGCCCCAATTCCTATATTTGCCGGAATTTCCTGTTTTTTACCGTCAATTTTTATTGATAGTTTTGTATGCCAGTGCAAACCGCTTCGTGTTATAATTTCACTATCCTTGACTGAAGTATTTTGGGTATCTGTATTGGAATAAAAGAATACCCCGCCGGCTATAACAGCAACTGTCAATAGTCCAATACCAATAAAAACTTTAAATTCTGTTTTCATATAGTTTCTAAAACTTCAGCGTCGTATTTATCATCAAGTTTTTTAATAATTGAAATCATTTTATCTACCGAAATCTTTTCAGGATCAAAGGTTACGGAAGTTTGCTGTTTGGCATAATTTGTCGCTGCCGTTTTGACGCCCTCTGTGTCTTCAAGCTCTCCATCAATATTCATCGCGCAACTCGTACAATGCATGCCTATTATATTTAATTTCACTGTTTGCATAAGGATTAAATTACATTTATTGTTCCTCTATACATTCCCATACTGCACATGAAAGCAAGCTGTGTTCCCGGCTCATCCGGCGCGGTAAATGTCACTTTATCTGAATTACCAATAGGGACAATTTTTTGAATATTATATTTAGGCAGAGTAAACGCCTGCGTACATCCGCCACCGCCCTTATTAACAATATTAAGTGTCACTTTTGATCCGGCTTTCACAGTAAGATTATTTGGCGAATAGCCTTCATTATCTATTGTGATTGTCGCTTCAGTTATTGGGTTCGCTGCTTGGACTGTCCCAAAATCCTTGTCGCAAAAGCTAATAGTGCAAGAAAAATTACTCCATATGTTTTCAAGCGTAAAATTGCTTCCTGTCAGTGCTAAAGTATTATTTATATTAAAACCGGCAAGAAGTATAAGCACGTATGCCGCCGCTTTCATAAACCGTTTTTGCATTGCGTCTCCGAGTTTAGTAGTCATGTAGCCCAGTATGAAAAAAAGCGGGGAGGTGCCCAAGACAAACGCGAACAGAATCGCGGCGCCCGCAAGCGGATTGCCGGAGGCAATGCTCAAGGCCATCATTGCCTGTGTCGTCCCGCAGGGGATAAAAACTGTAAATGCTCCCAAAATTGCCGGGCCAAAGAAATCACTACTCTTTGATTGATTTCTTACCATTCT
>CAZJRC010000032.1:2164-10993 GCA_964548495.1 uncultured Gammaproteobacteria bacterium
AATTAAGAGCGGTACCAATCATAAAAATACCAACCGCAAGTTGTAAAATAATATTTGCAGTAAGGGATAATTGAAATAGAGAACCAAACCAACCAAGAAAAAATCCTAAGATTGTATATGAGGCAAGTTTTGCGATAAGAAAAGAGAGAATAGGAAGCGCGCTGCCAGTTCTTTTTGCTTTATCTTTGAGTTTTTCTTCTTCGCGCTGAGCAATAGAAGTGGCCAGCAGCCCTCCCTGCACGGCAAGGCAACTGAGCGCTCCCGCGAAAAGTCCTGTAAAGAAAATGGTTATTAAATTCATAAGTTATTTAAGCTGCTTTTCAATCTCCGTTTGAAACGCGCTCAATGGCTGCGCGCCAACAAGCATAGTGCCTGTTATTACACCGTCCGCGCTTGATTTTCCGATGAAAAATGTTGGCGTGCCGCCAGCGCCTATTGTTGTAGCATCCGCTAAATCTTTACTTACCTCATCCTTGTACTTCTCGGAATCTACGCATGTTTTCAGAGTATCGGCGTTCAAACCTAAATCTGTGGCTATGGTATATAAATCCTCCTCTGTTAAGCCATTTCCGTTTGATTTTGTTCGCTTGAATATTTCATCATGGTATTGAAAGTATGTATTATCTCCACCTTGTTCTCTAGCGCAATTCGCGGCAATTGCCTCCTTCGTTGCCATCGGATCATGAAAGGAAAGCGGTAAATCACGAAAAACAAGCTTCACTTTACCTGTATCGATATATTCTTTCTTAATCCGCGCGAATGATTCATCAAAATGCCTCTTACAGAAAGGACATTCATAATCTGAAAATTCAATAAGCGTAACTTTGGCATTTTTGTCGCCCAACACAGGATCATCATCAATGGAAACTTTTTTAGGACTTAAATCCTCTGTAGGTATAGCTTGCGCGGTATTGCCGCTATTCGCGGCAAGCACGGCATTTTTTGACTCTAAAGATTTAACTTTTTCTAAATACTGAAACTTCGTCCACAGTGATCCGAGAAGAAATGAGACAATCATTAAGCCTGCTATTAATATTGTTTGCGTCTTGTTAAATTTTGGGAGTTTAATTGTTATATAATTATTTTCTTTTTGCTCTGTCATACCACAGTTAATAATTTTCCTACTACATAGTGTAGTAATTAATTTCCGTAAAGTCAAGCGCTATTTCATTGATGAATAAAAAAGTTTTTCGCTATGATTTACTTTTTCTGTTGAATATTTTTGTTTGCAAGCATTCATACAAGAACTATCATGGGGACAAATCATCACAACTTCTTGTCCACGATGATTAATTTCAAATGCCTGCACCGGAGAAAAAACAATTATTCCCATAATAAAAGCTGAAAAAGCACTAATAAAAATATGTTTTGCTTTAAACTTCTTAAAATGAATGTCTTTCTGAATTAAAGCCTTAATTCTTGGCTCGAGTGTAACCTCATCTGCTATAGCAGATACAGCAACTGTTGCAGGAGACGGGGTTGTCAGCAGCTTCTTCAGAACAGAAATAAGAGGATAGGAATCTCCAAGACCATGAATCGCTTCCTTATCTGCTTCAATTTCTCGCTCAATACGGAAATTATGAAGAAAATCTGAAAGCAGCGGAAAAAAAGGAAGCAGGGACTCACCAATTGATGCTATAAGCATTGTTAATGTGTCATGATTATTCAAATGATATCGCTCGTGGCGCAGCACAGCTTCTAACTCCCGCAGAGTTAGAAGTTTTACTAAACTTGTTGATACATAAATTTTAGGCTGTCGAATACCTAAGCAAAACGCGAACTGTTTCTCGCTTTTAATAAGATAGGTTTTATCTTTTACTTGAAGCTTATCAAGAAGAATATTAAAATCTGAATTTGATCTGGAATGTTTAACGAATTCCTTTTTTGCTAATTGAACACTCACATATATACTCAAAAGTTTTGCTGTAGCTGCAAATAGGAGGAGAGAAAATAAAAGTAAGGGGATCACGCCAAGATAGTAAGGAATTGGCAGAGATAGTGAATTGATAAAAGATTGACAGTAGTAAGTGGTCTGAGAAATCAAAGGAAAAAGCCTTTGCAAGAATAAAAGATAAGAAATCCCCAAAAGGAAAATCAAGCAGGAAAATATAAGAAGATTTTTATTTATCCTTATCATGGTCTTCAAGAATTTGTAAAAAATATTTCCTTTTTTTCTCTGGTAATTTATCAATACTTTCCGCAAATGAAGCAATAGCAGTATCACCAAAAGAACCAATAAATTTCTTTAAAAAAGACCGGGCGATATTTCTGCTGTATTTTTCCTTTGAAAGTTTAGGGGAATAGATGTGTCCTAATTTATGATCTTTCCGGGCAACAAGTCCTTTATCATACAGCCGCTGCAGAATTGTCGCCACAGTTGTATAAGCTAGCTTTCTGTTTTTTTCAAGTACAATAAGAACATCTCGCGCTAAGCACTGTTTATGTTCCCATAAAATATCCATTACTTGCTGTTCGAGTTCTCCAAGTTGTGCCGTTTTCATATACTACATATTGTAGTAAATATCTTACTGTATTACAATCTCATTATATTTTAAATCGTTTCAATAATAAAGAATTCGAGACAACAGAGATCGAACTACTTGCCATCGCTACTGAGGCAAAAATTGGGTTCAGGAGGAGTCCGAAGAACGGATAGAGAACGCCCATAGCAACAGGAATAAGGATGATGTTATAGCCAAATGCCCAGAAAAGATTTAACTTAATAGTTCTCATTGTTTTTTTAGAAAGGTTGATAGCCTGAGCAACAGATTGTAAGTCTTGATTAATAAGGGTAATATCTGCCGCTTCTATCGCTACATCTGTGCCTGTACCCATCGCGATACCAATATCCGCAGCGGCCAGAGCGGGCGCGTCGTTAATGCCATCGCCAACCATCGCGACCTTCTTCCCTTCTGCTTGAATTTTTCGCACCTCAGCTTCTTTCTGTTCCGGCAAAACTTCCGCGAGCACACGATCAATGCCAACTTTTCGCGCGATAGCTTGCGCGGTTCTTTGATTATCCCCGGTGATCATTGCTACTTCAATCCCCATTTTCCGCAGTGTTTTAATAGCTGTTTTCGATGATTCTTTAACTATATCGGCAACAGCGATAAGGCCGATCAGTTTAGATTCTTCGCTGTGCTCAGAATGACGAGGGGAGGCGGCAAGCATCATAACTGTCTTCCCTTCACTCTCCAATTTTTCTATTGTCTCCTGAACAAGATTGTTTATCTCTATTCTCTCTCTCTCCATTAAACGTTTATTGCCAAAGAATACTTTTTTATCGCTAATTATTCCCTCAACTCCGAGACCGGCAATTGCCTGAAATTTAGTAACTGTGTCTGTATCAACTTTCTGTTCTCGCGCGTATTTAACAATTGCTTCAGCAAGCGAGTGCTCTGATCCCTTTTCAATAGACGCGGCAAACATTAAGATGTCATCGCGAGTGAAGCGCGGCGATCCCGTACTGGATTGCTTCGTCGTTTCACTTCTCGCAATGACAGGTAAAGATATAATGTCTGTCACTTCCGGTTTTCCTTTGGTAAGAGTTCCAGTCTTATCAAAAATAATTGCATTAATTTTATGGGCAATTTCTAAACTCTGCGCATCTTTAATAAGTATGCCGTGCTCCGCGCCTTTGCCTGTCCCAACCATAATGGCTGTCGGAGTGGCCAAACCCATCGCGCAAGGACAGGCAATAATAAGAACCGCAACAGTATTAAGCAGAGCGAAAAGCAATGGGGATTCGCCAGATGGCGAAGGACCAAGAACATACCATACCACAAACGTTATAATCGCCAGCATGAGAACAATAGGCACAAAATACGAAGAAATAAGATCAGCTATCCGTTGAATCGGCGCTTTGCTTCCTTGCGCTTCCTGCACCAGTTTTATAATTTGCGCGAGCATGCTTTCTTGTCCAACCTTTGTTGCTTTATAAGTAAATGTACCTGTTTTATTAAATGTAGCGCCGATAACTATGTCTTCCTTTGCTTTATCAACAGGGATACTTTCACCTGTCACCATTGATTCATCAATGCTGGATTCCCCATCAATGATTACGCCGTCAACCGGTATTTTTTCTCCGGGCCTGACCCTGATGATATCGCCAATGACAACTTGCTCTATAGGAATATCCAGCTCTTTTCCATCCCGCACAACCCGGGCTGTTTTTGCCTGCAAGCCAATCAGCTTTTTGATTGCTTCTGAGGTCTGGCCTTTGGCTTTGGCTTCAAAAAAACGTCCTAACAAAATAAGTCCAATAATTACTGTAGCAACATCAAAATATGGTATGGGTTCAATCCCAATGGATTTTGGAATTTGAGGAAAGACGACTACGAATGCTGAGTACGCGAACGCTACTGTGGTACCTATCGCGACTAATGTATCCATATTCGCGCTTCTGTGTCTGATAGCCGCGAGTGCAGCGCGATAAAATTCCCAGCCAGCCCAAAATTGCACGGGGGTCGCGAAAAGCAATTGCAAGAGAGAATCTTTCAAAATCTCCGGCGCGGTATTCATGATGCCCGGAAAACTCCCCCATAATATTAATCCTCCAAAAAGCAAACTGAAAATGACTTTATTCCGCAATTCATGGAGTTCTTTTTGTTTGTCTTTTTCTTGTTCTTCAACTGACTTTATTTCCTCATCAACCACTGCTCTGTAGCCTACGTTTTTTACAGCTTCTGCTATATGTTCTTTTGTAACTCTATTTTTGTCATAAGTTATAGTTGCCTGTTCGGTTGCCAAATTCACATTGCAGTCAATAATGCCGTCTACTTTTTTGACCGCGCGTTCGATAACTCTGACACAAGAGGCACAATGCATGCCTTTGATTGGAAAGGTTTTTTTAATGTCTGCCATATTACCTCACAATTATTTTTCCATGAAACATATTCATACCGCAGGCGAAATTAAATTCACCTGTTTCTCGCGGCTTGAGTTCGATTGTTACTTTTTTATTGAGCGGCAAATATTTTCGGGTATGGAATTCTCCCAGTACTACCTCCTCCAGACAGGAACTTCGGTCTTTGCGGAGAAAACTGATTTTTGTCGTTTTGCCTTTTTGAATAACAATGTTTTGCGGTGAATATCCGCCGTCAACTATGATGTCAACAGAATCATGAGCCTCCAGCTCTTTCTCGTTTTTCATCAGGAAAAACCAATAGGTAAATGCTATACCAAATATTCCGGAAATAATTACCAAAATTTTATCCACTGTCATAATTATTGTCGTTTTTTAAAAACTTGCATAATTTCAGAAATTGCTACATCTTTTTTGCCCTTGCTGATCGCGTCCGCGACGCAAGATTTCAGATGATTCTCAAGAAGTAGGTTGCCGGTTTCCTTGAGCCCGCTTTCAACAGCTTGCATTTGATGCATGACATCAATGCAATAAGTATCATCCTCTATCATCTTAATTACCTTTTCGAGATGGCCTCTTGCTATTTTGAGCCGGTGATAGATTCTCTCCTGTAAATTTTTTGGTCTGTATGCCATATCCCCAGTATAGGGATATTGTTTAACTTTTTCAAGAGGGTATTTCTAACGAAGTATTAGTGCGGAGTTTTTTGTGGTAAGTGATGGCGAAGCGGTGGGCTTCATCCCGAATACGCATAATTAAATGAAGAGCGGGAGAATTTTTGGGAAGTGAAAGCTCATTGAAATTGTATTCTTTATTTGTCTTGAGAGATTGCTTCGTCGCTTCGCTTCTCGCAATGACAGGAATTATTAAAGTTTCATATCTCTTTGCTAAACCAATTAAGGGTATGTTTGTATTGTTTTTCTGTAAAACTTTTAAAGAGGCAGAGACTTGGCCTTTACCGCCGTCTACTATTATTAAATCAGGAAATTCCCATTCAGCATGCTTCAATCGTCTACTCAATACCTCCTGCATCATGGCGAAATCATTGGGACCCTTTGTATGTATCTTAAATTTACGATATTGAGATTTATCAATTTCTCCATCCGTTAAAACTACCATAGAAGCAGTAGGATTGGTGCCCTGAGTATTGGAAATATCGTAACATTCAATACGCTCCAGTTTTTTTAAATTCAATATATCCATGAGTCCATTTAATTCTTTTTGTCTTATGTCTATGCGTAAATTGGGATTTGTATCATATTCAAAAGGCTTATGATACGGCGTGATTATCAAGCCAAGAGCATCAATTTTTTTCTGATAATTACCAGCTTCTTCAAAGTTTTCGTCCTTGCTTAATATATCTCTTTTTTTTTCAAATTCGCGCATTTCCTTTTTTGATTTCCCTTTCAATATACTGATTATCCCCCTGATATTTTGGCGATAATTATTTTTAAATTCCTGATCATTTGATAGCGGCGGACATGGGCAAAGTCCTAAATGATTATATAAACAGATTCTCTTAGGATGACGCAGAACAGATTGATACGGATAAATTTTTCTGATTATTTTCAACACCAGACGGACAGCTCCGGCTTTGGTGAAGGGGCCGAAGTATATTGATTTCGGATCGTCTTCCCTTCTGCTTAGAAGCACCGCGGGATATTCATCTTTAATAGTGATTCGGATTCTGATATAGGATTTACCATCTTTTTGCAGGATATTGTATTTAGGTTGGTATTTTTTTATATAAAAAGCTTCCAGGAGTAATGCTTCGAGTTCTGATTCTGTAGCCGTAATTTTTATTTTCTTAATTTGAGAGACAAGCGCGCGGGTTTTGCCGCCTAAATCTTTGTTTATGAAATAAGAAGATACACGCGATTTGAGATTATTGGCCTTGCCAACATAAAGTACGTTATTATCCGCGTCCAAAAAATTGTAGACGCCTGGGCTTAAGGGCAAAGATAAGTATGATGATGATGAATATACCAATTCCGATTCCTCCTCCGATCATGCCCCATTTTTTAATAAATAAGGGAGAGATATCTATCGAATACGCGGCAGACCGATCGTTGATGCGTATTGTAAACATACTCACTTTATTTGTCAAAAAAGGTTCGGGAAGAAAAGCGACGTTTAGATTTACCCAACCGTAGGGAGGGATCGCGGCCGTGGAGAATGTTTGCTCATGAGGAGAAAGACTTAAGGATGAAATAGATAATGTTTGCGCGGGCAAGATGTTTTGTCCGTTATTTTTAATTGTTACATGGCCCTTGATTGGCAGAGCAGACATCGCCTCTTTCGGCAAATGAGATATGATATCGAAATTGTATTCCTCAGGCGGAGTATTTTGGCTAAACTCCACGGAAACGTCTTTGGTATATTTATCTGAAATAAATTTATATCCGCCGGCAGGAATCGGATAGCTGCTATTAGTGCCTTTTACGACAAAGGCAAAATGGTCAAAATCAAGCGTTGAAAAATAATCAACCCCGCCAGTCGTACTTCCCCAAGTTGGATCAACCATGATCCATGTTTTTTTGTTGTCGTCATAATATTCCGGCCAGGCATGGAGTATGTCTTTTACCAGAGAGAGGGGGCGCTGTTTTGAATTTTGAGTGTAGGCGAATCCGTCTATTTCACGGGCAGGTATACCGGCGGCGCGCGCTAAAGCAATGAATAAATCAGTATATTCCAAACAGACCGCGGAATCTGGATTTTTCAAAGCATTTACCGCGCCAAGCCGCGGTTTGTCATCAGTTACTCTTGAAAAATCATATTTCAATGCTTTGATAACAAATTTATAAATTGCCAGGGGCGTTTTCAGCTCCTCTGCCAGTTGTTTAAGTTCATAAGAATTTGACTGCCAAAATGGCAAATCTTCGAGATATTTTTGCCTATCTTGAAGTGAGAGTTCTACGGTTTTAGGTATAAGAGTAATTTCCGTTTTGCCATCCACGGACACATCCAATTTTTGGGATGGTGAAAGCGTGAAACTGGCCAGCCAATTATTGTCGCTGTCCAGCACAACATTATCAGGCAGGGGACGGATATTTTGAATAAAGACATTTTGATAGTTAGTGGTGGGGGGAAGGGCAATATCTGTTTTTATAGGGTAGATGTTATCATTTTTTATATGATACACCAGACGAAACGAGTAGATTTGCTTATCACCAAAGGAAATCGAAATTCCGGATTTTCCCAATTGCTCTTTGTCAAAGATAAGCCTGTCTATGGGTTGATACGGCTTAATATAGGCTGGATTGCCAAACGATGGGGGGACTTTGATTTCAACTGTGAATGAATCAAACTCTTCAGGATTCGCGATTCCAGGTATATTTATTTCCCATATTTTTCCAAAATTTTTGGCCACATCAGGTGTATCGAAAGAGATATCAAAGTCTAGTTTATTGCCCTGTCCAGTAGCTTTTTTATTGAATAGCAGATCAATCATATATCCGTCATTATTTTTTTCAATACTTGGATTTATTTTCCCGCCGGGATCACTGGCGGCTAGATTATCTATATTATCGAAACCGACTTGGATTTTGTAGGAGGAGGCGTAGTATTCAGATGTTTTATTGGTCAAACTTATTTTCAGCGCGGCTCGGGTTATGCCAGTTTCCGCCACAGTATATATAACATGATAGTCAGTGGTGAAATTGGAAGAAGCGGAAGCAGGAAGAAGGAAAACAAAGAATAAAAGAATAAAAAAACTTGTCATCCCGACTAAGCGAAGCGCATGGAGGGATATTTTCACTAAAGAAACATAGCGGGAATGAGATTCCTCGACTTCACTTCGTTTCGCTCGGAATGACATATTGATTTATTTTAATACATTTTTCAGGAATTTTCCTGTCCAGCTTTTTGGGTTAGCGGCGATTTGTTGAGGCGTGCCTACCGCGACAACCTGACCGCCTTTGTCTCCGCCTTCAGGGCCCAAATCAATAATCCAGTCAGAACATTTG
>CAZJRC010000033.1:0-1167 GCA_964548495.1 uncultured Gammaproteobacteria bacterium
TATGGCAAAATGGCAAGTATTCGCTTACCCCTCTGTTTAAAGATGAAAAAGATCATAAATAGCGCGATTGAAATAATAAGAAAGGCGAAAATAGTTGGATTCGTATCAATATAAATTCTATAAGGCTGCGCGTGGTGAAACGCGTCAATCTCAGCCGATAACCCGGCGGGAGTCCTCGCAGTAGAATTCATCGCCTCATTTACATTGGCGATAAACAAGCTCCCCAATGCCGTTCCCATGCTTGAATACAATAACGGCAACCCGATTATAAAAGAAACAATAAGAAATAAAGCTAAAGATTTCAAACGCATCCAAAATTTCATATCATTTATTGAAAATATGAATATTAATGCGGCAAATGGATAAATATAAGCTATAACGATTTGTGGATGGCCCAAAATCGCCAGTCCCGCGAGCAAACTGCCAAGAAAAAGATATTGGTATTTGTGATTTTTAAGATAACTAATGATAAAAAATAATACCCATGGCAGAAAAGCCTGCGTAGCATGACTTGGCAGACTCCCTCCCCACATCAATGTCCCGTACAGCCCGACAGAATATATTCCCGCGATTGCGAGAATTACGGACACCGCGTAATTTCTGGATAAAACATAAAACACGCTGTAAAGCCCAAGTATATAAGCAGCTGTGCTTATCAGCATCCATACCTTAATAGCATCAAGCAATGAAAAAAATAACGTGAAAGGAACAATCAAATAATAATGCAAGATTGGGTAGCTTGAAAGCAGCGGCCATCCCGTGAACCACGCATAACCCCAAGCCGCGTTTGGTAATACAAAATTATCTTTTATTAAATTTACAAGTGTTGCTGTATAATAAAAATCCACTCCCCACAATGGCTTAGCATCAAAATACCACCTCGCCATCGGCCAAAAAGCACCAATAATCGCCGCGGCGGCAAATGTATGCAATGAAATAAAAATTAAAGACTTTAGCCTTTTTTTCATTGAAAATTGAAAATTGAAAATTGAAAATTACTCATTCCTCGTCTTCCTTCTGCCACCACGAACCTATATGCTTTCGGGTTTTATGATATACCCTGTGCGTTCTTACTCCGATAATTTTACCTTTGAATATAATCATCTCCAGAGCAAATAGGATCGCCAGTACATTAATAACAGTTACTATCCAATATAACGGCTCCCC
>CAZJRC010000033.1:1177-10897 GCA_964548495.1 uncultured Gammaproteobacteria bacterium
AAGTAACATCTGTTAAAGCCGCGTTTGTTTTCTTCAACGGAAGATACATAGAGCCGGGAAATGTCGGTCCTGTTTTATAAATTTTCCCTCCCCCGCTGTATTTGTCGCTCGCTGACCATCCATCCCAGAATTCTTCTTTGAAAAGCAATGCCTTCGGTCTGCTATCTGCCTTGACGCGCACTCTCTCAGGACTCTCCCATACCGCGTCCACCGGCACAATCTGCCCGTCTCTCAAATCTACAAGTTCTGTGATAATATTTTTGAAAAATCTACCTTCTTCGCTTATGGGATTCTGATTGATATGATACAGAATATTCATTCCCGACCATATCACCTTACCCTTTCCGTATTGTCTTTTAATCAGAATAGGTTTGTTCCAATTTTTCAATATCACCTTTGCGTCATCGCGCAGTACTGCGCCCTCCGCCGGGTATGAAAATTTCCAGGGGTTGCCATTATATACCGGCTGACCAAATACACTAAAATCAATTCCGTCTATTAACTCATCAGGCGTCTTTTCCAAGTCCCAATTTTTTTTCATTTCAGTTCGAACAGATTTATCAAATGGAAAAATCTCAGCCAGAGAATCTGAATTCGCGTCCTTTATTTCCCCATCCGTGTCAACAAATATCTTTCCTCCTTTTTGCGCGTAATCATCCAGCATTCGAAAAGCTTTTTCTTTATTGCCGTATGAATAATTATGCAAGATCACAGCATCAAATTGAGCAAGTTCACTGCCTGAAACAGAGTCAATTTTTTGACCGATATAAACCGGCACCAATAGACGCGAATTTATATTCTCCAATGCCAGCGCTTTCCAGACCTGTTCAAATCCACTGTCATCTGTGAATACTGCAATTGCCGGCGCGTTATTGCCATAGACTACCGGGCTCGTATATTTCTCATTCACTTTATAATAAATTAAATCTTGAGGCAAATCCATTCGGGCTTGTGGTCGGCCATTCGGAGTTTCATTGCGCAAAATCGCGCCATAAGTTGTGACTACTTCTTTCTTGTCAAAAAAATCCCCGCTCGTTAAGTATGAAGACGGAGGCGCGTTTGACGCGGGAGACACATGTCCGCCTTCAAAATAATACATCGCGTGCCAATCAGTCAGGAAAAACGCGTAGTTCTTAGCTATCTCTTCAGGAAATTTCAAATCGCGTACCAAAACGTCATTACCAATAGAAGTATCCAGCAGGAACAGAGCGCTTCGCCTAGTTGTGCCGATTGGCGGATCAATATAACCCCGCACAAGGGGCATCTTGTATAAACTACTCCACCAGATATTAAACGTCGCGTCTGAATCATAGAGCCTTTTATTTTTATCATTAGGATCAATAAATGAAGGCAGCATTTTAGTTTTTAATTTTTCCTGCTCGCTCTTTGAGAGTTTCATATCCAATACCTCAGGAAAAGCGGAAGAAGTATCAGAGCCTTTATCAACTCTATCAATAACTGAACTAATACTTGTGTTAAAAAACGCGAAAGCAAGCACAACGAAGACAATTGCGGTGACGGCAATAGGTATAGAAATCAATGCCTTCATCTTTTTTCCCATGCGCTCACTCAGTCCCATCTGGAAAAAGCCCCAAAAACCGGCAATGAGCATCCCCAATGCGATAGGAAATTGCCAAAAAGCCCGGTATGGATCATGCTTGAAGAAACTAATTATTCCTGACAGATTAAGCGCCGGATGTAATGTCATATAGCCGGCAATTAAAAGCAATGGCAGGATAAAAAGCGCTTTCTTTCGTTTGCGAGCAATAATTAAACCGATAATAAATAAGACAATAGTAGTCATCAATATATAAGCAAATCTTTCGTCAGTATCGTTGAATAGCCGTGCGACTTGTCCTTTATAAAAATCAAGTATTTCTTGCGCCCCAGGCGTAGTATTTTGCACAACCCCGCTATATGAAGTTTTGGTAACAAAAAGAGTTACCCTGTCAATAAAAATCGCGTAAAAAAAGCTGTAGGTGTAAGTAAAAGAACTTAAAATAAAACCCAATACGTATACAAAAACCTGCTGTAAAATATGGACTATGCTGTAGCGGACGCCGATTCCTCCCGCGATGATCAGAAGTATTAAGGACGGTATAAGATACGCCACCATAGCCAAAGGATGTATCAAAATCCCCACCCCTGTTGCTAGTGTCATAAACAATAAATATTTGAGTTGTGGATTTTTTAAATATTTTACGCCAAAAAGTAATCCAAGCGGTAAAAATCCTTGCGATGCGAAGTAAGGTATGGAGCCAGCCCAAGTCAAAGAACCATACATATTGACGGAGAGCAGTACCAAAACAGCCAAAAAAATTGATAAACCGAAATTTCTTGATAATTCATAAAACAAAAAATAGGAAAAAATAAGCATCAAAGCCAAAGAAACCATCGCGAAAATTTGCACTCCAATCGGCCCTCCCCAAATAGCTACAAACGGCATCATGAGATAATATGAAAGTTGTGGAAAATCCCTCATCACTGGATATCCGCTGTACCAAAAATCCTTAAAACCGTTGAGGGGGAATGAAAAGCTGTTCAAATGATAAACAGCATGCGTCACGCTGTTATACAAATCAACTCCATGCGCTGGCACCGCGGATAAATACCAGGAAGCAAAGGGCTGGATAAAATAGACAATAAGCCCTATCGCGATTACATGAAAAATATAAATTAGACCTTTATGTAAATACTTCAACACATAAAATCATAGCATACACACCAATAAAAACAAGCATAAAGCCTGTTTAAAAATGGTTTGTTGAAACGGAGCGAAAAACTAAATAGGTCTATAATTTAATGGGCAAGAACATTGCCCGTTACAGCAATAGTGGGGCTTGCCGTATCTACCGCTCCGGGTTGAGTATCATAAATTACATTTCCTGATTGATCTTTAATCTGGATTCTTATAGTATTCAAATTCTCATCTCCGGTTACTAGGAAATTATATGATCCTGATCCGTTAATAGTCCCTGTTCCGGTAAGTGTTCCCATGCCACTACTGATAATCAGAGCATTAATAGATATTGCGTTGAAGTGAAGATTTGCCGCGTTGAAATCCATGCTGAACTGCCTATTGCCAACAGGCATTGTCCCCTGATATTTATAGCTAAGTCCAAACATCACATTGCCGGATAAACTTGGATTCTGGATATACGCTCCTGCTGGAGAGGTATATCTTTGCCCTGCGGAAAAGAGTCTCTGCGCTGTTGGATTGTAGACCGAGAGATATTGGTATATTTTTGTACCAATCCCTCCATTATTATCAGTAACCGTCAGTGTTATCTCATAAGCGCCTGCCGCTGTATAAATATGACTGTTAGACACGCTGCCTGAACCGTTTGACTCCATTACTGTCCCTGTTGTGGTATTTCCATCTCCCCAATTCCAAGTAGCTGTATGGGTATCCAACGCACCTGCATCAATGAAAGATGCCGATACTGTTGTCGAAGTATTCACCCGAACAGGAATAAACTACTCCGCCAGCTTGCTACGGAGTATTGTCATTCCGAGCGAAGCCGAGGAATCTCACACCACAGAATTGCTAAAACAGTTTGATGGTATAATATCTCTCCATTGCAGTCGAGATGACATCGTAACAGCTACGAGGAATAAGACCTTAATAGAGATTAAATATGACCACCAATCTATGATGAAGTAAGCTTATATCATTGCGAAACCATGAAATGGCGAAGCAATCCACTGCTCAACGGAAAAAGAGCATCCAAAAAACTTTTCTAATCCCGACAAATCCTTTATTTGATATAACGAATAAAATCTAAATAATTATCCTGGTTAATCAACTGTACCTTTGATCCGTACTCATTGGTAAAAGAGTTAGTGCCGCGACTCAAAGCTCCAGTGCCGTATTTAAACTCAAATGCCCCTAACTGCTCATTGGTAGTTTTTTCTATATAATCTACCTCTGCTCCAGAATAACTTCGCCAAAAATTAGATACAGCGGCCATAGCTTTATTAGCAAAAAACTTCTTTCTCTCAACGAATAGGAAATTTTCCCACAAAAAGCCTGCGTCAGCCCTTAAATTTATTGAGTTGAAATCACCTATTAAGGCATTTCTAATACCTAAATCTACAAAGTAAATTTTATAATGACTGCCAATCTCGCGCCTGGGATTTTTTGAGTAAGGATGAGATGTAACGATAACATAAGATTTTTCTAAAATATCCAGATAATTGACTACTGTTTTCCTATCTATCTTTAATCTGTTTGCAAGCTCATTCTCGTTAACCTCTGAACCAATCTGATAAGCCAGAGCTTTGGTCAAGTCGCGAATGGCTTGAGCATTTTGCACTCTTTGAAATGTTAATATATCTTTAAAAAGATAGCTTTCCGCGATCCGTTCCAGTAATGCCTGTTTTTGTTCAGGAGTATTTGTTAAATAGACCTCAGGATACAATCCGTAAAGCATTACCTGGGTCAAAAGCGCGTCTGCTTTTGCCTTTAGTAACGCTTCATTAATCTCACCCTCCCCTGCTTGTAAAGCTTCAATAAAAGAAAAAGGATACAAAGTAAAATCCATATAACGCCCGGTTAAAGGATCACTGAGCTTGTTTTTTAAGTCAAAACTGGAAGAACCAGTCGCAAGTACTCTCACGTTTGTAAAATTATCATAAATAATTTTTAAAGTTAAACCTGGATTATCCAGTCTTTGAGCCTCATCAATGATGAGTAAATCAACCTTTAAAAGAAGCCTTTCTAAAACAGCCTTTGAGTTTGTATTTACAGCAGCAATATCTTCTGCTAAATCACAGTTTAGATATAATACTTTTCTCCCTTCACTTTCCAATTTTTTACCAATATCTTTTACCAATGTTGTTTTGCCAACTTGCCTTGCCCCTAGGACCAAAATAAGCTTGTCCGAGGATTTTAGGCTTGAAAAAATCAAATCTTCAATTAATCTTGGTATCATAATCCTAATATTAGTATTAATTACAGGATTTGTCAAGTGGTTTTTAAATAAGAATGAACTCACGCTTTTGCTAGACAATTGTCATTCTGAGCACAAAGTGCGAAGAATCTCTCAACTTGTTTGAAGCTGGCACATCAGAAGTGCGAGTTCGTTCTTAGATAATAGTAAAAAGCTGATGGATGGACAAGACTACATTTGCTCCCTAATTTATGTATAATAACTGAAACCGAAATGCCAAAAGCCAAGATTAAAAAAAACAAGCATTGCCTCATATGCAAGGGCGATAAGCTCGCCCGCTTTTTATCTCTGGGCACCCTCCCGCTCGCCAATTCCTATCTTACAAAAAAAGAATTAGAAAAACCTGAATTTAAGATACCGCTTGATATTTATTACTGCCGCTCGTGCCATTTGGCTCAACTGCTTGATATTGTAAACCGCCGATCTCTTTTCCATAATTACGCCTATTTTTCCTCCGCCTCATCCACTTTAGTGAAGCATTTTAAAGAATATGCAAAAGATATTGTAAAAAAATTCCCTCTCCAATCAAAACAATTAATAATTGACGTCGGAAGCAATGACGGAGTTCTCACGAAACCTTTAAAAAAACTTGGAGCAAAAGTACTGGGAATTGATCCGGCAACTAACATTACTACAATTATAAATAAAAAACATCTCGAATCAATCAACGATTTTTTCGGCACGCGTATTGTCCCGCGCATACTTAATACTTACGGAAAAGCAGGCATCATCACAGCCAATAATGTCCTTGCTCATACCGACAAGATTCACGACATCCTCTCCGCGGTCAAACAAATCCTCGATCCCAATGGGATTTTTATTTTCGAAATCCAATATCTCGCGGACTTACTCAGAAAAAATGAATTTGATGCTATCTATCATGAACATATCTGCGAGTTCTCTCTCCACCCTCTTATCAATTTATTAGGACAATACGACTTACAAATTTTTGATGTAGTTAATGTTGCCAATCATGGAGGATCTTTACGTATCTATAGCTCACATAAATCCGGACAATTTCGGGTTAAAAAAAGCATAGAAAAATTTCTGCGTAAAGAACGCGCTTTTAAACTCCATGAAGAGAAAACCTATAAAGATTTTGCCAAGCAGCCGCTTATTATCAAAAAAACGCTTACCCGCATCTTGGCTGACATAAAAAAACAAGGCAAGAAAATTGTAGGTTACGGCGCTCCGGCCAAAGCAACAACTCTTTTGAATTTTTGCGGCATCACGAACCAGACCATTGACTACATAACAGACACTACTCCCTCAAAACAAAATCTCTATATGCCCGGCAATCATATCCCTATTCTTCCGCCCTCGAATCTCAAAAAAAATATCCCTGACTACATCCTCATTCTCGCCTGGAATTCAGCAGATGCCGTCATGAATAAAGAAAAGTGGTTCACAAAGCAGGGAGGAGAATTCATCCTCCCCATTCCCTATCCTAAAATAATTGTATGAAATTTTCATTGTCATTGCGAGACCATGAGCTTGTCGAATGGCGAAGCAATCCCGTTCAAAATCTTGTCATTGCGAGAAGCGCCACGATAGTGGGCGACGAAGCAATCCCGTAGATTTATAATATAAACATGGCGAAAAATTATTATATCTATATTCTCGCAAATAAAAGGAAGGCTGTTTTATATGTTGGAGTATCTAATGATTTGATAAAAAGAGTATGGCAGCATAAAAGTAAAGCAGTGAAAGGTTTTACTGAGAAATATAACATAAACACGAGTTTCGCATTTTGTCATTCCGTACTTGATACGGAATCTATACAAATAATTGTTGAAATAGATTCCCGCTTTCGCGGGAATGACATGAAATTGATTTTGTAAGAACTGCGAAACTCGTGCTAAAGAGCGGATCGAGAATTAAAAAAGAATCATTGATAAATAAAATGAATCCTGAATGGAAAGATTTATATGAAGATTTAATTTGACAAGTTCGAGATTGCTTCGTCAGCATCGTTCAGCGGGGCTTCCTCGCAATGACATTCAATAAACGGTTCTTCAAAATTCTATCTATAATCAATTCTCGAGCCAATTGCATATCTTGCAGGCACATTTTTCTCCTTAAATAAAAGATTATTAAAACATATAAGATTAAACCGATGCTGGTTATTCCCATCAAATGCCAAATGGATGTTACGGGAAAAAATAAAGTAAGAAGAAAAACTGCTATGCCTGTCAAAACAGAAAGCAGCAGTGTTTTAAAAAGATCAGTCGCTATATTCAATTGTGCCTTTTTTCTTAAATCCCGATAATAAAAGATGCAATTAAAGCCTGTCAAAAGCCATGCGATAGGCAAACCTATAAAACCAAACTTTAAAACCAGAAAATAAGACAATATCCACTGTAATATAACAGTAATAACCGTTACATTTCTTACCGTCTTGGCATATCCGACAGCCAATAGCGCGTGTATAAATACATCTTGTAATATCGCCAATACACCATATAATGCAAAAATATAAAAAGCGCCCAAACCGGGAAGCCATTTATCTGTAAAAACAATATACGTTATTGGTTTTGCGAGGACTATAAAAATTGCTATCAACGGAAATGATACGATGCTTATAAAGTGAATTGCCCGCTCAATTATTTTTTTCAAGACAACAGGATCGTTTTGAGATCGCGCCCCGATAGGCAGGACAATTCTCGCGATAATCTCACCTAGTACCCGAGGTAAAGCGGCAACTCCCCCTGCCCAATTTACGAGTCCCAGCGCCGTGACGCCGGAGATACCTCCCACTACAACCGGAGCAATTGCCCCGCTCAAAGTTCCGGAAAAACTGCTAATCTGAGATGAAAATCCAAAAGATAAAAAGCGCCTTAGATGTCCGACAGCTAATGAAAATCCAATCTTCCATGGTTGAAGTACGAAAAATATAATTGCCGCCCCAAGCCTGCTTATAAGCAGACCCCAGACAAAACTGGCAAAACCGAATTCATTTATAACAAGAAATACCGTACAAATATTAAAAATTAGAATTTCGCCGACCTCCCCAATAACAATCTTTCTATAATTGATTTTTCTCTCAAGCAAAGACTGGGGAACTAGCTTCAGATTATAAAAAAATATTGCCAGTGAACTCAACTGCACGATAAATTGCGCGCGTCCTATGGAAGGGTTATATAAACTGAAAAGCGCGGGAGCCAAATACCAAAAAAGAATAGTCGCGATGCTTCCCAGTAGTATATGCGTTGTAAAAATAGCCCGTAATTCAGTGACAGTTGGTTCTTTTTTATCCCTTATTATCGCGACGCTTAATCCGATATCGGTAAATAAAAGAAAAATACTCAAAAAAAACAAAAGCAATGCGTAAAGACCGAAAACATCAGGAAATAATAATCTGGCAAGTAATATACTGGAAACTGTTTGAATTACTTGCATCAATATACGACGAATTGCCAGTACAAAAAAGCTGTCAACAGCTTTCATTTTTAATATTTGTGTATCTTCTAAAGAAATTGACTGAGGTTTAAAATTTTTTCCCATTCCTTTTTTATTTGTTTGGCAATCACATCCGCGCCATAGAGTTTAAGACAAGTCTTTCGATTGCGCTTACCCGTTTGCTGGCAAAGTTTTGGATCACGGGCAAACTTTATGATCGCGTCTGCGAGGTCGGCAAATCTCTGCGGCTGAAGAAAAATCCCGCCCTCGCGGCCAACAAGGTCTATCACTCCTCCATTTAATGTCGCGACAATCGGCAGCCCGGTTGCCATTGCTTCCACCAATACGCCTCCACCAAACTGAGCGTTCCATCTGATTGTCGGGAGGGTGGGATAGGCAAAAAGATCTGCCATGCGAAACACACTATCCATCTGGTTATAAGGAAGGGCTGTAAAAACAATTGTCTCACTCAATCCAAGCCGCTCAGAAAAAATTTCCAGACGCTCCCTCTCCGCACCTGTTCCTACAAATACAAACTTAACATTTTTTATGTCTTTCGCGGCCCGCAATGCTGCTGGTATAAGATCATACCACCCCTTCTCCCATACCATCCGCCCGACTGCAAGAACCACAAAATCATCAGGTTTTAAACCATACTTCTTACGCAAATTTTTTAATTTTTCTGCATCCTGTTTTGCCGGAGGACGAAAAGCATGAGCGTCAACACTTTGCGGTATAACTGAGATACGCTTATCATCAACCCCTTCCAGAAGGAGCATATCGCGGCTCATTTCATTGATAGCAAGGAAACGGTCTGCGCCCGTTATAACTTCCTTTTTCAAAGCCATTTTGGCAAGGTATTCACTATATGTAAATGGGATATTTTCATGTATTGTCACGGTCACAGCTTTGACCAGCCCTTTTTTCTTCGCCCGCACCGCCTGCGCTGAGTATCCGTTAAACAATTCAACGCTGTGAATAATATCATATCCCGCGACCGCCTTTTCAAAACCCGCTAGCCACTGTGTGTCTCCAAATATACTAAACATCATGGGTATAAGCTTTGGTAATGGCGCGTATTGCGCTGGACAAACTAAATTCTTTATAGGAAATTTTATATTTCCTATATCATTAATCGGCCTTGTTGAACCAATAGCCGTCAAATCAAACCATTTCATCAATGGTTCATAAACCTGCATCTCCCATTTGCTCAAGCCC
Organism: uncultured Gammaproteobacteria bacterium; assembly: GCA_964548495.1. GTDB lineage: Bacteria > Patescibacteriota > Microgenomatia > Levybacterales > UBA12049 > JAHIGH01. The sequence continues at coordinate 10,747 of CAZJRC010000033.1, forward strand.
GGTCCTCGTACAATTGCTACTCTAGGTTTCATAATGTTTTAAATTCTAACAGATTGTATCTAAAAAATATATTTGTTATAGTAACAAAATCGAATGAATTCACCTTTTCCCAGTAGAAATGTCATTCCGAGCGTAGTCGAGGAATCTCTCG
>CAZJRC010000034.1:0-9762 GCA_964548495.1 uncultured Gammaproteobacteria bacterium
ACTCGGGGATGCGGCGGTCATCGCCGTGATGGATTCCGGGGAGGGGATTTCAGCGGACGAGATTCCGTTGTTGTTTACAAAATTCAAGCAAGTCCAGCGCTTTTTTTAATTCGCTGCTGTCTCCGCAAACGCATATAGCCTGAAATGGAGGCATATTTTTATATTGCTGTTTAAAGATTTTGAAAAATAATTTATAGTATGTTTTGTAATCCAGATTGGCTGAGCGTATCAAGCGTTTTATCAAATTTCCGCTTGGTTTGGCGCCAAGATGCATGAGGATTTCTAATGTCTTCTCTGCTCCATGACCTGAGCCGCCAAAAAAAACAGTGAAAGCATCAGGATCAAGACCTAACTGTTTTTTATGCAGTTTTATGTCAGCTGGAATCGCCGCGAATTCTTCTCTAACAGGATGTCCGGTGATAAGGATGCGATCCGGAGCAATGCCTCTGACCTGCGCTGTTTGATAAGCAGAAAGCGTTGACACGAGAGTCAGATCTGCTCTTTTGGTGAGATAAATACTGTGTACCGAGAAAGGATCAGGGACAAAAACAATAAAAGGTATGGCTTTGCCTATTTTATCTAAAATTTTTGGAATTTCTCCTATTGCTAACGAATAGTTACTAAATATTAAGTCTGGCTGGTTTTCAATGATAGCTTTTTTGAGCTTTTCATGACTAATAAGCCGATTCAGTCTGGAAGTAATCAGCTCGCCGCTTTGATTGTCGGTGGCTTTATATAAAAGCAGAAAGGCGTTGACAAATTGCCGGCTTGCCATCTGGTAGAGTTTGTGAGCGAAGGGGGGCATAACATCAATCCGTACTGATTCTATATAAGGATATTGTTTTTTCAGAATTTGTATTATAGAAGTAGTGATGCTGATATGTCCGCCTCCACCTGATGCTTCCAGAAAGAGAACTTTGCGTGATTTCATAATATTATTAAGTGTTTAAATGTAATTATACAAAATTTTGCTGGGGTTTGCATGACCCGCTGAATAAATGCTTTTAGAAATGTTATACTAATTTTATGTCAGAGAAAACCAAGTCTTCATCTATAGTTAGTATACACACAGTTGTTTTATTTATTTTAGGTATCTATGGAGTGTTAGCTACAGTTTTTGTGGCTCATTATGTCTCTCAAGTCGATAGAGCGACAAGTAATATACGGGCGCTTGGTTTGGAAAGGGAGGAGTTAAATAATAAATTATTGTCAAGCACAGAGAAATATTTAGAGCTCAAAAATCAAGATCAATATAAAATCAATCAGAAATTATCAAAAGATATTGAAAATATACATACTCAATATAGTTCGCTTAGCGCTGTTTTTGAAGATATTCAAGATTTAAAAGCGCGAAAGCAAACTACAACTAAACTCGAGGAGTTATATGTAACAATCGTCAAAGATTTAAGTGATTTGAATTACGCGTCGGGGGAAAGTAAACTTAGCTCTTTGAGCGGAGAAATTAAGAAAATAAATGCTGATCTCGCGGCTAAAGCGGCTGCAGCGGCGGCGGCAAAAATAGCTTCAGCACCTCTTGGGCCTGCTGCGACAAGCAATACAGCGCCAAGCGGCGGATTCAGTTATCAATCGGTAAATACCGAGATCGGTGCATACACAGTAAGCATAGTTGCCGCTGATATGAATACAGCTAGAGTGATTATTGACACCGCTTCAGACTCCGATTGCAGAGATAACTGTCCGGTGCTCTCGCTTGGGGATTATGCCGCGCGCAGTGGAGCATTTGCAGGGATTAACGGATCGTATTTTTGTCCGGCAACGTATCCGAGTTGCGCGGGAAAAACTAATTCTTACGACACGCTTCTTATGAATAAAAATAAACATTATTTTAATTCCGATAATAATGTATATAGCAATGTGCCGGTAGCGGTATTCGGATCGGGATTCGCCCGTTTCATTGGTCAGTCATCAGGTTGGGGACGGGATACTGGGGTTGACGGAGTCATCGCCAATCAGCCTTTACTTCTCTCAGGCGGCAACATTGCCTTTGGCGGCGGGAGCGATCCTAAGCAAGGGAGTAAAGGCGCCCGGAGTTTCGTGGGCAATAAAGGCAGTACGGTGTATATAGGAGTGGTATATAATGCGACTGTGGCAGAAGTTGCTTATGTCTTGAAGGCATTGAGTCTTGAAAACGCGCTAAATCTGGATAGCGGCGGGTCAACTGCTTTGTGGTACGGAGGATATAAGGCAGGACCGGGGAGAAACATCCCTAACGCGATATTGTTTGTGAGGAAGTAGCTGGTGAATTTTCTATGACTTTGTAAGGCGCGTATTCTAGGATCACGCCATATTCTCGAGCTTTATGAATGACATCTCTTACTGCTCCGTGCTTGGGTACGCGGCCAAATCCTATATCGCGGGTGAAAAGCCGAAGCATCTCAACCTGATAGTCATTAAAAAAAACAATATTACTTTTATTTATTTTATTTAATAAAGAGTCAAATTGCGAATTATTTTGGGGAATTTGATGATTGAATTGTTTCTCTAATTGCCACCAAAAGGAGTTATCAGAATCAGTGGTATAGCTCCATACGCCTGAGCTATCAAATACATAGCTTTTGTCGGACGTAACGTTGCTGTTTTTTTCTACGTAGTTGATGGCAAAGTGCGTAACAATATCCGTACTGCTTGGCGGAATTGAATAATAGTCTAATTTTCCTAATTCAGCCTGCTGACGAATATATTGAACATCCAGCACTTTCATAAATTCAGAATTATAATATTTTGCTGATAAATTTTTTTGATAGTAAAAAAGACTGTATACGAAGTCATTAGTATTTACCGGGTGCGTATGGATCATGGATATAGTTTTCCCTTGTTGAATAAGGCGCAAAATGGGATTTATATAGAGGGTAGAACCAGTAGTGTCATTTCTTATACAAAGCATATTAGTAATGTTTTTTTCATTAGCAAAGACGACTAAGTCTTCCAGTTCCTCATTTCTAGCTGCTTCTTTACCGTGAGCATAATATTGCATGACAGCACTTGATTGTCGCAGTTCTGATGCAAATTTGGCTGTGTCATAATATTCATGTCCGTACCACGAATCAGCCGAGAGGCAACTCAACGTAATGCCGGCAATTGCCGAGCGCAGATGTTTGAATTTGTGGGTTTTTTGTTCTTTACTGAAACTGATAGGATTGGATATTTCCCGGATTATATTTGGCGCGAATCTTTCCTGTTTCATGAATATATCTTGAAGGATGATATATGAATCAAGATAATTGGGAGCGGGCGATGGGAATCGGACCCACTGCCTTCTCCTTGGCAAGGAGACGTTCTACCGATGAACTACGCCCGCATAGTTGGAAGTATAGCAAAAATATACTCATACCTCAAGACAAAATCGTGAGAACATGATATACTTTAGAGAAGCAGAAGAGATGAATATGGCAAGAAAAGGGCAAGCAAAAAAAATACTTCAAGAAACTTTCAAAGCGCGAGGAGAAAATGTTTTAGAAAAGGTAAAAGAACTTTTAAGAGAAGTCAATGTGAGGCGCATTATAATAAAGATGGCAAGATACTAGTGGAATTGCCATTGTCAATTGGTGTTGTAGGATCTGTTGCTATACCAATGTTGGCAGCGATTGGGCTGATAACGGCTTTGGTGACTGAGTGTACTATAACAGCAGAGCGCAAGCAGTCTTAGAATTTAGAGATCGTAAGGCTTAAAATATTATTTTTATATTCAAAAGCGAATACAATTGGATAATCGTAATTGTTTTCTATGTATAAATTTTGCTTCTGATTAGACTCTTTCGCGAAAGTGGAACTATAGATCGATACGCCGTATTTTTTTGAAATATCAGGAATATTGGCAAAGTCATGCTTAGTTGGCGCTAAAACTGATAATCCCGCATCAAGCGCTGCCCAATTAATGAGCGAGGCCAGATGACATACTCCGTCGCCAAACAAGTATCCGTCTGAGAGAAATCCTTCGTAACTGCCAAAATGCGAATTGGTCGTTACCAACTGTTTGTTTCTGTAGGATGAAAGAACATCGTCATGAAAAGCGAAAACTTCATTTGGATGAAGGATAAAATTGTACCGAGATGGTTTATTAATTTTTTCCCAGTCGATTTCAGATTTATTGTGAATATAACCTGCCATGTATGTCAGGGTCAGAAGGATATTGTTTTTGAACACATTGTTGACATAGGCGTTGTTGTAGCGGTTATTAAGGGATATCGATTGACTCGCAAGCGTCTGTCCTTCTGCTGAGGTAGTTTGTAAAGGTAGAACCAGCATCGCGCAAGCAGAAGTGATAAAAAATACTATAAATGGTAAAATTGCTCTTCGTAATCGCATAAAAGTGAATTATATATTACTATAAGTCTTTTTGCAACTACCACTTTACTTTTTATAATAATTTGTTTAATCTGTATTTATGCGTAAAAAAATACGTAAGCGAGTCAATAAGCGCATAGATTTGTCCTTAGTTTTGGCTGTAGGCATTGTGGCAGTGTTTATGATGTTTATTACGGGAATGGTATTGCTGTTTTCTAAGCAGCAACCAGACTGCGCAAACTCAATAAGCTGCATAGAAGATCTCTCCGGAAATATAGAATCTGAAAATAAAGGTGAGTTCATGGGCGAAACGGTTTACTCGCCTATCCTGCCTGAAACGCAAGAATTGTCCAGAGCCAGTACCTCAGAAGTGTTGGCGGCACAATCAGGAGACTATAAACATATTTATGTAGATCTCACCAATCAACGCTTATACGCGTTTGAAGGCAATAATGTAATTATGAACGTGCCGGTTTCAACAGGTAAATGGTATCCAACGCCGACCGGAGACTTCAGGATTTGGATATGGCTGCGTTATACGCGTATGACAGGTGGGTCAGGAGCTGGTTATTATAATTTACCAAATGTTCCTTATACTATGTATTTCTACAATAGCACGTATCCCAAAACACGAGGATATGGGCTGCATGGAGCGTATTGGCATAATAATTTTGGTCATCCTATGAGCCATGGTTGCGTAAACATGCGCATAGCTGACGCAGAGAAGCTTTTCTATTGGGCTAATCCAAATGCCGGAAGCGGTACCAGTTATCCCGTGGAGGCTAATTCCGGAACACTTATTACCATTTATGGCACAACGCCTAAGGAGTAAATCCTTTGGCACGCGCGTATGCCAGCGTGCCCGCGTAGTTTCCCCCATACGCTCTTAATCCATTTTCTAAAGAGCCGTGTTTCGCAAGATAGTTGGCCGCGCCATGAATAGCGTCAACAGCGTTGTTTATGTCAGCTACCGTATCCGCGTCACCGTCAACTCCATAAGCTGCCCATGTGCCAGGCATGAATTGCATAGGCCCCTGCGCGCCTGTGCCATATCCGCTGCTGATTGGCCCGTCGCGTCCTCCTGTTTCCGTCATATGAATTCCATATAAAATTTGCCATGGAATATTATATTTGGCACCGGCATCTTTGTATACATCTTCGTATGAGGATTGATTGAGCGTGTTTATAGAAGACGTTGTAACTAATTGCGTATTTTGTTTTATAGGGGTGTCTTGTGGTTTCTTTGATGTTTTTGGTTTACGAGCTGACGCGTTAAGTGAAAATTTTTTAAGGATCCGGTAGGCCACTAAATTATTCTCGGGCGATCTGCCCATAAGCGCATAGTAATTGGGGGCGATAGTGGATAGTTGGGCGAGAGAGGAAGAAGGAGATGCCAGAATTGCTGATGCCAAGATAGGCATAAGTAAAGACACCATAAAATTAATATAACCAACTCACTATAGGGCGGGTTGGTTAATAGAAGTAGATTCTATAATAAATATACAGCGTTGTCAAACAGGTATGCAATTTGCTACAATAAATCGTATTTATGCCGAGATAGCCAAGGTGGTCACGGCGGGTGTCTGAAGAACATCAGATGCGTGTTCGACTCACGCTCTCGGCACAGTTTCACTACAATTTTATGATCGCGACAGATAATTATAGAAAACATACATCTCAAAATCCGCTTCAGAAATTTCTAATTAATAATTTTTTTAAAGTTTTATTGGAAGAGGCAAAGCAATTAAAACCTCAATCAGTTTTAGATGTGGGTTGCGGAGAGGGATTTACGCTAACGCAATTTTATGAGAATAAAATAGGTAGCAAACTAACAGGCATAGATTCTTCTGAGATTGCTGTGGAGTTAGGCCATAAAACTCATCCTAATCTGAAATTGGATACAGGATCTATTTATAATATTCCCTACAAGCAAAATTGTTTTGATTTGGTTGTTTGTACTGAGGTACTGGAACACCTGGAGCATCCGGAAAAAGCCTTGGCAGAACTTGAACGCGTAAGTCGGCGAAATTGTATAATATCGGTACCAAATGAGCCTTGGTTCAGGTTGGCAAATTTTATACGCGGTAAAAATATTAGCAGGTTCGGAAATGACATTGAGCATATTCAACATTGGTCGAGTAACAAGATAGCCGGTTTAATTGGTAAATATTTTAGGATTTTAGAGGTCAAGAATCCATTTCCATGGACTTTGGCAGTAACAGAAAAGAAAAGCCAAGAGAATTAATCGGATTTTTTGTGATCAATGCTTTTGAATATCACAATTATAAACGTGACCAGGGGAATAGCAAGCAGAGCTCCTGATATACCCATAAGATTAGCTCCAATTATAACAGCCAATATAATAACAATGGGATTGAGTCCTACGGCTCTTTCCATGATTTTGGGTACAAGAAAATTGTTTTCCAAAAGTTGAATAGCGATATAGGCAATGATGACAGTTAAAGCAAGGGTGGGAGAGATGGTAAGCGCGACTATCACTGCCGGTATAGCGGATAAAATAGGTCCAAGCGTAGGAACTACCTCTAGTAAGCTTGCCAGTAAAGCAAGTGGTACAGGATCTGGTACTCCTAAGGCTATTAATGTAACCCAGGACATCAGTCCGATAAAAACGCTTAGCATGACTTGTCCCCGAAGCCAAGCGCCAAGTTTTTCGTTTATTATATCTAAGGTGGATAGTACATATGGACGTTTCTCCAAGCGGAAAAGTCGAGCGATCAGTTTTTTGAATTCGTCATAATACAGAAGTAAATAAAAACTGACGATAAGAATCATCATAAGCGAGAATAGGCCTCCGAAGACTTTGCTGGTTAATGTAAAGGCATTTGTGCTAATATTTTTTAATTCATTGGCTATATAGGATTGGATTTGACTGGAGTCCAGTGACAGGTCAAGCGTATTAATAGCTTCCTTGAGAATGTTGGGAAACTTAGTAATGAGTGTTTGTATTTGATCGATAACGAAAGACACTAATGGAAGAATGATTATAAGTATAGCTCCCAGGATTGTAAAATAAGGAAGAGCAACCGCGAGTAATTTCGGAAAATTTTTTTTACGCAGGAATATTACGTAGGGCAAAACAGCAGCCATGATAATGTAGGAGAGGAATACTGAGAGTAAAATGTCGCGAATTTGTATCAGTATCCATCCGGCAATTAAAATAAATAGAGCAAAAAGCACCTGATTTCGTATCAGAAAATTCCAAAAACGATGAGCCATATATCCTTAATACTATAGTGGAGAATTATTGTATTTGTCAATTATTTTAACACCTGAAAGAGGTTGCTGTAATTGTCAGTCCAAAGACTGATTTTTTTATATTTTTTATTATCAGGATATTTGGCGTGAGCGATTGCCGGAATATCAAAGAATTTTTTGTCGAAAGACAATAATGCCCATTCCGATGCCATGTCTGGGAATGACCCTTGAGTGTGAATGAAAGCGTATCGCAGGCGGTAGTTTTGGGCTACTTGGTAAAGCACAGGTTTTAGATCTATATATTGATTAGATATATGAATCGCGATGATGCCTTCGGGAAAGTTTATTTTTTTTAGATAAAGACTAAAAGCTTCTTTGGTAAATAAATGCAGAGGAATGGAGTCGTCGCTGAAGGCGTCGAGAATCAGAAAATCATATTTTTTCTTTCCATCCCCTTCGTTTTGTAGAGATAGTCTTCCGTCGCCTATCGCCGTATGTATTTTTGCCTTAGAATTTTTGAGATATGTAAATTGCGTATTTGCTATTTCAACGACAGTAGGATTTATTTCATAAAACGTAATTGTGTCCCCTTTTGTTCCATAGGAGGCTAGCGTTCCTGCTCCTAAACCAATAATTCCCATGCGGAGATTTTTTCCGTATTTTGGATGATTTAGAATAGCAAGTCCTATACCGCTTTTTTTGCCATAATAGGATGTGGGTTCATGTTGGAGCTTGCCTGAGAATTGGCTGCCATGGAGAATATTGCCATGGCTGAGAGTGGTTAAATTATTATTTTTTATACTTTTGTGTTTTATGCTTAAAATACCATAGAAGTTTCTCCATATTTTTTGTTTAAGAGGATTATCTCCAGACAGTATGTTTAATGCTAAAGAAGTAATGATAACAGTAGTCGGATATGCTATCAGCGCGAAGACGTATGCTTCTTTATCCGAATTCGCAAAAAATTTAAGACGGTTATAAAAAAAGGAATTTTTATAATGAACCAGAATCCATATTGTAAGCAGGAACGTCAAGTAAAATCCGATATAGGTTTCCCAAATTCCCTTGAAAAATAATGGAGCTATGATTCCCACAATTATTCCGCTTACAGCACTGCCAATAGCAATAAATAGATAATAACTGTCCAGATGATTTGGCGCCGGACGTAGAGCATAAAGCTCTCCGTGGCAGAGCATGCAAGCGCTGAAAAGCATGAGGCTATATACAGTAACTCCAATAATTAGAGAAGGGATGTTACCAAACATGAATGCCAGTGCGAAAAAGCCAAGAATTAAAGATATATACGCATATAGATTGCGGAAATACCACTTTCCGCTAAAACAAATAATAAATGAGATTAGATAAATACTTAATGGCAACAACCAGAGGAATGGAACAGGCGCTACAGATTGAGTGAGCAGGTTAGTAGAAGACAGAAGCATAAGAGAGGCTATAGCTGGTAATAAGATCCATAAAAACAGTGTTTTCCGGCTTATTTTTTTTATGTCTTTAATAGTATTTTTGGCTTTAAGAATATTTTGTTTTGTTTTCAGAGTTGAGAAATATAATTGAATACAGCATAAAGCCAAAAAAAGGCCATAAATGATAAATGCTATAGACCATACCAGTCCTTGTGTTTTTAGTTGAAAAAATGGTTCTACAAGGAAAGGATAACTTAATAACGCGAAAAGTGACGCAAAGTTTGAGAGAGAATAAAAGAGGTATGGAGATTTATTTGGGTTTGTGATCCCGAACCATTTTTGTAACAATATGCTTGTAGTTGATAGTATGAGGTAAGGGAGTCCCACAGTAAAAGTAAGTATCCATAAGACTTGAATTATTGGCGTAAAATTATCGCTCAAAATATATTTAATATCAGGCAGGATGGGTATTTGAGAGCTGCCTAAACTAAGCAAGACGCCAAACAACGCGATAAGCAGAAAAATGCCGTGAAATATAATTTGTTTTTTTAATGATAATAATGAGAGCAAAAATACATAGAAATAGCCAAAAAGTAAAAATATCTGGAAAAAGAGCATTGCGGTAATCCATACAGCTGATGAGCCGCCAAACCACGGAAGAATATATTTGCTTATAATAGGCTGTACCTGGAAAAGTAAAAAAGCACCTAAAAAAATACTTATAGAAAAAGTTATATAAGTAAAATTGATTTTCATGAAGTAGAAAACTATTATAACATGTATTTATAGCTTGATTGAATTTGGATTATGAGTTTGTTAG
>CAZJRC010000035.1:0-4548 GCA_964548495.1 uncultured Gammaproteobacteria bacterium
ACCCAATATAGTCTTTAGGATTATGTACGAGTGGTATAGCTCACTGCGAAATATAGTTATTTTTACTTCCCTCCGAGAAGCCCGCTCAAGCTGCTCAATCCCCCGCTCATCTGCTGCAACTCTTTTGCCGCGACCTCTTGAGATTTTTTAATCGCTTCATTCACCGCCTCGCGAATATCATTATCGGACTTATCGTTTGATTTAATCTCCAAAACTTTTTGGTCGCCGCTGATACGGATGAATACACCATTTTTATTTACATCAAGTGTTTTTGCTTGAAGCTGACGCTGGATTGCCATCGCCTGATCCCGCATCTTTTTAATTTCACCAATTTGTCCAAACGGATTAAACATAAATACTCACCCCCTTTAAGATTATTTAAATCCTAATTCCTAAATCCTAAACAAATTCTAATATTCAAAAATCTAAATTCAAAACCTCAATTTTCGATCATTAGGATTTACTACTCAATTCTATCCCAATCTCTACATCATTTCCAGTCAGGCGCTTACATACGCTTTTCAAAGCTAATTGCGCTTTTACATCATCAAGCCGCTCCTTGTGAAATTTATATGCTGTACCAATCACCAGCAATTTCTTATCATATTTATTTATCGTACAACTCCTTAGTACTCCCGCGATAGTATGGTTATGTTCCCTCATTTCCGCGATAACTGCTTTCCATAATGTCTCCATCCATTCTTTTGTTGCTTCTCCATTCGTGTATGCTTTCAGCAATTCTAATTTTATAGGCGTCTCTTGCGGCTTTTTATCATCAATTATATCTTTATTGACAGTTAGCGCTTTTAACTTTAGTTTTTCACCAACCTGCTTCTTGAGTGTTGCGACAGTCACATCTGTAGCTTCACGTTTTTCAGAAATATCAGGCTTTCCATCAATATTCTGCTTTGCGGAAATATATTCAATAATCGCCAACTCCAAAGGCAGTTGTGGCAACACTGCTGTCCTCATATCAGCATAAGCTTTAGAAAATAACTCAAAAAGAATTTTTATCTCCTCAATTGAAAATTTTAACTTGTTAATTGTAAATTCTAAATTGTTTTTAATTCCCGCTTCCTCAAGCAAGCTCTCATGCAAAAATCCTATTAATTGTTGTAAAAAAAACTTTATATCTGTCCCCTTTGTGGACACTTCCTCAATTATTTGCAACCCGCTTTTAGTATCTCTTTTTATTAAAGCCTCAAACATGCTTGATACTTGATACTTAATACTTGATACTTGATACCTCTCCTCAACAAGTTGCGCTGTTATCCGTCTGTCTGCGGCCAGCATTGACATCTCTTCTAATATCTTTACTCCCTCACGAAACCCGCCATCAGACATCCTCGCGATCGCGTATAACGCCTCTTTGTCTGCCTCAAGTTTCTCACCCTTAATGACTCGTGTTAGGGAGCGCACTATTTCATCATTAGTCGCCAAAGAAAGTTGCACATGAAAGCATCTTGAAAGTATTGTTCCTGGTATCTTTTGCGGTTCAGTCGTACATAAAATAAACATTGCGAATTCCGGTGGCTCCTCAAGCGTCTTTAAAAGCGCGTTAAAAGCCTCAGTGGTCAACATATGTACTTCGTCAATAATATAAACTTTCTTTGCAGCGCTTAATGGGGCAAGCCAAATTTTCTCGCGGATTGCGCGCATCTCATCAATGCCTCGGTTTGACGCGGCATCAATCTCCACCACATCCATATTCGTCCCATTCATTATAGACACACATTGCTCACATTCATTACAGGGTTCAACTCCATCAACAAAGTCAATTTTCTTATCTGATTTTTCATAGTTTTTAGTTTTAAGCTGTGGTTTTGATCTTTTATTGCAGTTCACAACCTTAGCGATTATCCTGGCCGTTGAAGTCTTTCCCAAGCCCTTCTGTCCAGTGAATAAAAACGCGTGCGGTATATCTTTAGACAATACCGAATAAAGAGTATCTCGTACATACGCGCTATCCAGTTCTTCAATTGTCTTAGAACGATACTTCCTGTAAAAAACCATAAAATAATTTTCGATTTACAATCAACGCTAAAATATATCAATGTTTAAAAATTGTGTCATTGAAAATTCAATGAAAATTGAAAATTTTACTCATGGTGTAGTCCTAAAAGATGAAGCATCCCATGCCTCACCAATTCCTCTATTCTATCATCAACCAGCATCTCTTTCTCCGCCGCATCAATGATGACTTGAGGATAGGAAATAACAATATCTCCCAAACGCAAAACGTCATCCGGAAGATGAGTATTCGTCCCTTCTGATAAAGGAAAAGATAAAATATTAGTAGTGGTTTCCTTTTGCCGGTATTTTTTATTAAGCGCCTTCATTTTACGATCGCCCACAATGGCTATAGAAACCTCTATAGGAGTATTAATGCCCTGCTCGTCGATAACGGAAGCGGCTGTAAACTTAATCCGTTTTCGATTAACTTTATATCTGCTTTCAACAAAAATAAGTACTTCAACTTTAGTTGTCATTGCGAAACCATGAGCTTAACGAATGGCGAAGCAATCCCTACCGCTATATTAAAACCGCTTTCAACTATACATCTTCATCCTCGCGGCCTCTTCCTGTTTCATTTTCTTCTTCAGCTTTCTTGCCAGTGAAGGCTTTAGATAAAATTTCCGCCGCTTTGCTTCTTGAATTATTCCCGCGTCAAGTACTTTTTTTGAAAAATTACGGATAAGTTGATCATCGGATTGTCCTGGAATTTTCTTGACTTGTACCATAAAAAACACCTCCCATCAATTCCCCTATTCTACTCTAAAACCTGATTTATGTAAACTCCCGCATCCGTAACTGCTCACTAGCCATCCAAAAATTGTCATTGCGAGGAGCACCACGATAGTGGGCAACGAAGCAATCTCTATACAACAATGGGATTACCGCGCGGAGTTTATGCTGAGCAAAGCCGAAGTACTCGCAATGACATCCAATGAGCAGATACTCGCATCCTATAACTTCGCGGTCTTTCCAATCGGCCCTATGAGGTGAAAATGCAGATGACGGATAAGCTGCGCGCCCCCGCCGTTTACTGTAATTCTAAACCCGCGGTCTTTCAATCCTTCTCTTGCCACCATCCTCTGTGCTACCGATAAAAGCATTGAGAAAAGTTCTTTATCAGTTACCTTAATAAAATCCTCAATGTGTAATTTGGGAATGATCAAAAGATGCACAGGAGCAACCGGATGAAGATCAGGAAATACAATTACATTCTCATCCTCATATAAGTGCTTTCTCGCGTCCGTATTCTTTATAATTTTACAAAAAACACACTCCATAATCTAAATTTTCTCCAGTACTTTAAGTATATCATCTAATTTCAATTTCGTAGGTCTCATTTTTGGATTCTTCGGAGTGCCGTTTAGTAACATTTTCTTTGATACATGAAGAAACCATGTTGCTTCAGGATCTATCTTCTTCAATTGCTCATAAGCAAGCGTCAAATCCGCGCCCTTATCGTTTTCTTTTTCAGGAAGCGTTTTAATCCTTACATATCCTTTTCTAGGATCTTTCCTGACCACAATCACATAACCCATTTTTTGTGCCAGCTTCAATACCGTATCATTAATTGTCTCAAAACCGATCCCTTGACCGAATCTTGTATCAAACTTTACCCCGCTCAATATCTCTTTCTCAGCCCAAATTCTATTCTCAAATTCGTGAGTTAAGCTATTTAGGCAATTTATTCCGAAATCCACATAATAATTATCATCATTTTGCTTTTCATACTTCAAACCTTCCAAAAGCCCAATCAACGAAAACTCATGATAATCCGCTGTCGGGTTACTCCAGTACACTTCGCCAAAATGGTCTATATCCACAATCACCTTGACGATTCGCGAAACTGCCTCTATATGCTCGGTAGTTAATTTTCGCTCATCTTTCTCAATCTCCGCTCTCACATAATCCCAAGTGCGCGACATCGCGCAAACATTTTTGTCAGAAGTTTGATGATGATCCAATGGCCCCATCCCAGTATCCACATGAATTATTTCATCATCTCCTATTCGCTCAATCGGATACTTGATCTTTGATCTGTCGGCTGACGGATGATCTTTGATCTTTGATATATTTTCCCCAGCCGGTACAAACTGCACTGCAGCATCCTGCCAACCAGCCAAATACTTCTTAATCAACCACACTGATCCAATGGCATCCCAATCAGGAGAAGTATGTGTAACAATAATTTTCATTCTAAAGGTACCATGATAATCACATTCTCTGGATATCTTCTCTTCAATTCCATTACTATCAGCTTCGTCTCTGCTACTTCTGTCGCTTTGATTCCCGGATGCCCAATTTGTACAACCCGAATTGATTTCTTGCCGCTCTCCATATTTTCAAAAAACTTGCTCTCCGTCAGTACTTTCTTCAACTTCTCAGCCTTACCGTCTAAATCAACCACGATTATATTACCTTCGTCTTCCGGTATATGCATTACTCCCTCAGTCCCATGAATTACAGCGGAAGGCGCGTGAATATAATCATCGCCCTCAGGAATAATAATATTTTTAAATTGCGAATCAGGCTTTT
>CAZJRC010000035.1:4558-9751 GCA_964548495.1 uncultured Gammaproteobacteria bacterium
CTGTCCTTATTTCCGCCAATATCTTATCGAAATTTACATGTCCGTCCTTTTCCTCATTCTCCAATATATTTTTTACATCTGTCAGTAAATTCCTTTTATACGCTTCATCACCTTTTTCCGCCCTCTCAAATATTTCATTTTTTATTTGTTCTACCGCTTGATTTACTTCTACCTTCTCCTGCCTTTCTTCTCCTCCTGTTTCCGCTCTCGCATTCTGTTTTGTTACTTCTGACTCCTCTTTCTTATCAATTTCTTTTGTTCCATTATCTGCGGATGATTTTGGCGTGAAATCATACGCGCCTACGTCTTCCAATTGTTTGGATTTTACCATTTCAGGAAATTCTTTCTCTTCTTCATTTAATATAAAAGGTTGACTTGCTGGGCTTTTTTCTTTCTCCTCTTCCTCTTTTTTTATCTGTTCTTCAGCTATTTTCGCTTCTTCTTGTTTCTTTTTTTCAGCTTCATCCTGCCGCTTTCTCAATTTTTCATTCCATGCATCAGCCCTATTTTGTACTCCCTCTATAATTTTAATTCCCGTCATGCCTTCTCCTTGCTGAAATTGTTTTTCCGCCTCAGCGGCAAAATCATCAAAATTATCTTTCACATTCTTTATCCCCTCTGCTAAATATCTAGCCACTTCCGAGCTATCTTTGCCATAGAATTTACCTATCGTTTCCAGCAAAGCAGTATTATTTTTTATTTCATCTACGGTTAATCTGTCAGCTACTTTATTGGCAAAATATCCTATATCGCCTTTCTGTTTATCAAAATATTCATCGTATAGCTTTCCCGCCCCATCATCCACAGAAATACCAAGTTTTTGCAATACTGCTTCCTCCGGCTTCCCCTTATATAAGACTAACAGCTCATTTGTCGACTTCTCCCAAATCAACCTCTTTTCTTCAAAGGTTTTGCCTTTAAATTCACTTATTTCTCCATTCCAAAATTCATCTCTTTCATGCTTTGATCCATTGGTGATTTTTGTAGTTTCAAGTGGCTCATTCGCGTCAATCTTAGTCTTGGCTATCCGCAATTTTTCTTTATCCAAATCTACGCCCTGACTGGGCTTCAATCCGTCAAGCAATAATGCCGCCTGAAGTCCGACACGCTCCTTCCCTAGTAATTCCTTACCTGCCATAGTCTCCTTATTTATATTTTCAACAGGTACAGGAATCACGCCATCGCCATTAACTTCTGTCATAACAAATTAATTATAGCATAAAAACAAAACTGTACACCCCGCAATTACCTATTGACAGAAACTATTTATTACAATAATCTAGAAATTAGTCATAAAAAAATATTCTTGAAGTGAAAAACTCTGCCTACAAATATATCAAACATTCTTTTTGTCTTCTTTTTGGCATTTTTATATTTCTTTCAATCGGTTATCACGATGTGTATGCAGGGACTGCCTCTATTCTGGGCAAAGTGGTGAAATCAGACGGCACGACAGCTCTCGAAAATGCCGAAATCATGCTTCGCACAAGCAATTGGTCAGGTAGTTATAACTGGGCTACTTCCTCATCTTCCGGCAACTTCTCTTTCACAGGACTTGATGCCGGCACATATGTCATGGAACTTCGTGCTCCATGGAGTTCGCAAGGACTTGTGGCTCCGGATCCGATCAGTAACATTGTCCTTGTCGACGGCCAAACTTACTATCGCAATGGCGTAAACGGTACGGATTGCTCTGGCGCGGCCTGTCCCGCGATTATATTTCCTAATGCAAACAACACAATTTCCGGCACAGTAAAAAAATCCAATAACAACCCTATTTCAGGAGCATTTGTTGAAGCATACAAAGAATCCGGAAGCGGCTGGATTCAGGCAACGACAAACTCTAATGGTGAATATTCTATGAAGGTTGGAGCTGGTAATTGGATGGTGCAGCCGCGTCCAAATTATGGCTCCGATCCGTCCGCTGTTGATTGGACATATAACAAAATGTCAACCCGTGTCAGCTTCGCAAACAACAATTCACCGGGCACTACAACTACCACGAATTTCACAGTCCAGACAGCTAATTGTTCGGTAACCGGTACTGTGAAGGACCCGGACGGCAACTCACTGGTTAATCCTCAAAGCTTTGTTTACATAAGCGCCTGGTCATATAACGGCGGCGGCAATGGCTCAAATGTCGCCTCAAACGGCACATTCAACCTAAAAGTTCCTGAAGGCAGTTATAATTTAAGCGTGAATGTTTGGGAATTATGGATCTCCTGACGAGAAAAAAATTACACTGCAAGACGCGGATTCAAATGGTTCCTGCGACGGCTATGACGCGGGGACAATAAAGCTTGTAAACAGAAACTCAACAATTTCAGGCACTGTATCCGATACCAATGGCAACAAAGTTGCCAATCAAAATATTAATGCCTGGAAATATACTGGCGGAGGATGGGCATCAGCCACAACAGATAGTAATGGCAATTATTCTATGCCCGTAGCAGCAGGCACATGGCAAGTTTCTATCATGACAGATCCTGGCATGTCCGGAAGCGGCTACGGATCCGGGACCACCTACATCAATGATCAAGCCCCGATTCAAGTAATCCTGGCAGAGAACAAGACAAGTAGCAGCAACAACTTTACTCTGAAAATCGCGAACTCAACAATTTCCGGAAGAATTATTGACTCCAACAGTAACACGCTGACTGATCTTGAAATGGGATACGCTTTTGTAGAAACAGGTCAAAGCTCAGGAACTGGTCCCATGATGTATTCAGCTATGGGAGCTCCTGTCAAAGACGGCACATTTACGCTGAAAGTTCCGGCTGGTACCTACAAAGTCGGTGTTTCCCTCCCCTTTGACGCGAATTACTGCACAGGCGCGTCATCGCAAATTACTACCACAGCCAACGCGACAGCATCGGCAACAGTCTCGCTCACTTCCGCCAGTGCCACTATCTCAGGATCCCTGAAAAAAGATTCTGATACCGGAGACACCATCACTGGTGTTCGCGCTGAAATATTTGCCAATTCAGGTACAACCAATTATGCCATGACAAGTGTTAATTCCTCAAATGGCTCATATTCCATGTCTGTCTGTCCTGGAGACTGGTATATAGGTTACTGGATTGATCCAAGTTTGACTGATAGCGACAACAACACTTACTTACGACAACCCCCTTCTGACAACAAAGTCACTATTTCTGCCAATCAAACAACAACCAAAAATATAATAGTCAAGAAAAACGATGCTACAGTCAGCGGTACAATTACCGATCCAAACGGTGCTGCTTTTTCGGGTGTATGGGTCTCGCTTGATACCCGCTCAAACGACTCAGCCGGCTCATTCAGTCGGCAATCCTGGTTTACCAATGGAACAATAACAGACTCAACCGGCGCCTATTCTCTCAAAGTACCATCAGGCACAACCTATTATGTGACAGCCAATCTCCCCGGTTCCTCCTCAAGCTATATAAACCCCAAACAAGTTGCTGTCACGCCAACCAGTGGTACGACATCTACCGTCAACCTACAATTTAAAACTGCTGATGCGACAATTACAGGAACTGCAAATCAAGGAGGCAGCGGTGTAGCCGCGTTTGTCTCTGCGTGGAGCGAACAAGGCGGCTATGCCGGCACAACAGCAGGGTCAAACGGAGTTTACTCGCTCTCCGTATCAACCGGTTCCAACTGGCACGTAAAAGCCATGTACGAAAGCGGCACAACTTTTTACCGAAGTGATGAGAGCGTTGTTACTCCAAGCACCGGCAGTAATTCCCTCAATCTAAATCTCTCAAATTCAGGCTCTAAACCGGAATCAACTACAGTAACCTACAGCGCTTCAAATCAAAAAACCATAACACTCACCGATGGCACAACCATCACCATTCCAGCCGGAGCTCTTGCTTCCTCAGGCAATGTGACAGTCACTGTATCAGGAAAAGCTCAACTCCCCAATCAAACTCTGGCTACGCCGGTGAACATAGGCTATGATATTACTGCCTATGATAGTAACGGATCCGAAATAACCTCAACCTTTAATTCCAACGTGACCATTGTCATGCCGTATTCAGACGCGACTCTAACAGCACTCGGACTGACAGAAAACGATTTGGTAGCAGGATATTGGGATTCCTCCAGCAATTCCTGGAAATCAGCGGACAGCATCTCCGTTGATACAGACAACAATACCATCACCATCACCACAAATCATTTCACTGATTTTGCCCCATTTACCGCCGGTAAGAAAAGCTCTTCCTCTTCCTCTTCCACCAGCAGCTCATCAACCACCTCATCAACAAGCAGTGGCGGCGGCGGATCTTCTCCGCAAATTTACGCGCTACAGGGAAAAATTGTAACAGCAGGAAGCTCCATTGTCATTGTAGATCCTGGCACCCTGCCCTGGGACGCTTATGTAGGATCAATTATTTATCAAAAAAATAATCCCAAAAGAATAGGAAGCTATTGGCAAATATCAGACATTTATGACCTGTGGTTTAAAGCTTTCTCCAATAACGCGAAAATCGTCAATCCGCAAAAGCAATCAATAATTGCCATTAAATACTCAAAAAGCCAGCTTGATAAATTTCCTGAATCTTCTCTAAGCTTAGCTTATTCTGCTGATGATGGAAAAACATGGAAAATATTACCAACATCAGTTATTGACAAGCAAAGCCACACAGTCGCCGCGCTTTCCAAAATAGGAGGACAATACATGCTCGTTGCCGGATTTTCTCCACAAGCAATCAGCAATGCGCAAACCCCTCCTTCCAGTCAAGAAACTACAGCTAGCGCGCCTCCTGCGAATAAAAAATCTCCTATTGATCAAGAAACCACGCCTCAAGGCGTCTTGCCGAACAACACCATTCCGATTCAAACATCACCTCTTCCCAAACAGCCGCCATCTATTCCCGACAGAGAAAACAGATCCTTCCTTGACAAAATCGTAGACTTCCTGTCCTCACTTTTCCAAAAATAACAGTCATGCATTTACTTCTTGACAAAAATCGGTAAATCTATAATGATTTAAACAGATCACATTTATTTATGGACCCAAAAACACTATCCGGTTTAGACCCCAAATTAAAAGAGACCTATGATAGAGTGATGGGCACAACTGTCGCCCCTGCAACAACTGGCAATGCCTCCGCCGCGCCTATTCCATCCACAGAAAATAATAATTCTTTCGCCTCATCAATTCCTATTCCACCCCCATCCGCTGCTGCTTCAGCAGCCCCGTTA
>CAZJRC010000036.1:0-9673 GCA_964548495.1 uncultured Gammaproteobacteria bacterium
GATTGAAGAGAATATTGTTGGAGAGGACGCGGTTATAGTTCAATCCACTTCGACTCCGGCAGACCAAAATTATATGGAGCTTTTTTTCATCGCTGACGCGGTACAGCGAAGCGGAGCTAAATCCACGATGGCTGTTGTGCCGTATTTGGGTTATCAGCGCCAGGATCATGTTTTTCGTGATGGAGAGGCGGTGTCTTTGGAGGTAGTTGTGAAGACTTTGGAAGCGGTTGGTATAAGAGGGTTGATTGCTTTTGATTTACATTCGATCAAAATACCGGAAGTATTCAAGATACCCGTTACGCATCTTTCTTGTTTGCCATTGTTCGCGGAGGAAATTGGCAGACGCGGCTGGAAGACTAAAGATACCGTACTTGTATCTCCGGATATGGGAGGTATCCGGCGGATCAAAATATTATCAGAGCTTCTTGGGGGTATGCAAACGGCTGCGATTGAGAAGCAGAGGGACCTTGCGACAGGACGAGTTGAGGCATTGGGAATTGAAGGCAGAGTAACGGCACGGGCAATCATGGTAGATGATATGATTTCTTCAGGAAGTACGATGGTCAAGGCGGCAGAACTATTGAGCTTGAAAGGCGTTGAGGAGATAGCTGTTTTTTCAACCCATGCTGTTTTCAGCGCGGAGGCACCGCGTCTTCTTCAAGAATCAAAGATAGCGGATGTCTATGTGACTGACACCGTGTATATTCCTTTAAATAAATACTTTCCGAAATTGACTGTTTTGTCTGTGGCTGAACTGACGGCAAAAGCAATTAGAGATAAATTACCGCAAAGATGAAAATTCCACAATCGATAACACAAATGATTACAAGTTTCGAACGACTGCCGGGAATAGGTCCGAAGACAGCCGCGCGGCTTACTTATTATTTATTGCATGTGCCTCAAATTGAATTGGATCGTTTTGCTTATAGCCTGCAGAATCTGCAGAAACAGACAATCATTTGCTCGGTGTGTTTCGCAGTTGATGATGTAAATCCATGTTCTATATGTACGGATCAAGAGCGCGATCAGGGGATAATCACGGTTATAGAACAACCGCTTGATGTGCTGGCTATAGAGAGAAGCAGGAGTTTCAAAGGCGTGTATCATGTATTGCATGGAGTAATAGACCCCCTGAATAGTATCGGACCGGATGAGATACGAATCAGCGAATTAGTAAATAGGGTAAAAGCCGCCTACGCCAATGGCTTCGGCGAGCCAAAGGAGATAATTTTGGCAACAAATCCTACTATGGAGGGGGAGGCAACCGCGATGTATATCGCCAAGAAACTTGGCGAACTCAAATCTCAAATCCATTCGACAAGTTCAGGACAGGTCTCAAACCTCAAATCTCTTAAGGTTACGAGGATTGGGAGAGGTTTGCCGACGGGGGCGGATTTGGAGTACGCGGATCCGATGACACTTATGAGGGCATTGGAGGGAAGAAGCGATTATGGTTAAGTTTTTTAATCAAGACGAGATGGGTATTGAGGGAGTTGTCGGCGCGATTGGAAATTCGGCAAGTAAGGCAGTTAAAACCGCGGCTGACACGACTGATATCACTTCACAGGATATTGTGAATCAGTTGTATGGAATTCCGTCAGAACAACAAAATGCTGATGAAGAGCAGGAGATAGAGATGAAGCCACAACAAAGCCAAACCAAAATGGATTTGAAGGCAAAAACGAATATCCGTAATCCGGCGGCACAACAGGCACAAGCCAGGCAGATTGAATTGGAGAAAAAAGGCTATAAGCCTGATGATATTAACAAGCTCGAGAAACTGCGTAAATTACTTCATGAGGAGCAAGTGAAAGATATTTTTCAGCCTAAACAACAGAAACAAGAAGAACGACCGGCTGAAGAAAGAGAGCGCGAGGAGCAGGAGAAGAAGAAAAAAGAACAAGAGAAAAAGGTCGAAGAGGAGAAGAAAAAAGAGGATTTGTCTGTGGTTCAGAAGCGAACTTCAATTGAAAATAAAGGATATGGAGCGGGATAATAATAGATCAAAGATTTTTGTGAGTTATGTTTAATTAGGGATAAATACTCGCGAAATTTGTGAAGTTATTAAAAGTGTTATAATCAGAATTATAGGCGTAGATACGAAAAGACATTGGTTCAAGGGTTTGGAAACGCAGACGGGATGGGTATTTAATAATTTGCTTGTGTCGCCAAATCGTTTCAGAGGATTTACTCCGCAATAAGGATAAATAAGTAAAAGCTTTGTATCTTATAGTTTATTTATAATGATTAATCTGTTATAATATGGGTGTCTTACTATGAAAGAAGTTTTGCGTAATTCTGAAAAAAGAACAAAAGGGGCGCCGATTGATATTATTTTTGGACAAATGGATCCAGACGAGCTTAAGCTTTTAGATAAAAGGATTGATGAAAGAATGCGTGACTCAAGCGGGGGTAAGATTGCAGTTGTTTTGGCACAAGGCAAGTCTACTGAGAAATTTTCTGATGTATTTGAGAAAGCAATGGATAACTGCATAAGCCCTATGAACGCTTATTTCTTAGCCTGTTTTGCAGAAAAAAATAATCGTTTGCCCTGCCCTAGTAATCCAGATGATTTACCCGAGATATTAAATATAGCCTTAAGCTTAGATATCTATACACATTCTTTATTAAATATTTTGACTGAAAAACACGAAAAATATAATGGAAATATACGGTTAAAGTTTAATTATGTGGGCGAAGATAGAAATTCCTTTAACGAATATATAAATAGATTTAAGGTAAATAATATAAAAAAATATGAAAGCGCTTCAGTCTTTCAGACAGGTAATTTTGACAAGGCAGTAGTAAATTTCAGAGAATACGTTGAATTTTCAGCAAATGATGTTGATAAATCCAATAAAAAAATGTGCGCTCAGATTGCAAAGTTAGCCGATGACCGTGATACTTCCGCAGTAATTGTATTGACAGAGCTAATTAATACAAGATTGAGATCTGAACTGATTAAGAATGGTTATAATGTGTCCAGAGTTTTCCCGGATAAGGATATCGTAAAAGCGAGTTGGGGGAATTTTCTTAATCGCGCGATAAGAACGAGATTGCTTTTACCCGATAAAGAAATAACAGATATGAACTGGTATCGTTATATGCTAGGTTATGCTTTGGAAAATTATTTTGTAGAACTGCAAAGAACGGTAAAGCAGGAGATAAGTATTTTTGATGAAAATAAAGCGGAAAAAGTAGAAAAAACAAGTAAAAAAGATTATTTTGAAGAGATTAAAAATGCTACAAAGCTTGCCAGGATTAAATTAAAGAGTCTAAATACTATGGAGTCTATACGAAAATTTGAATCCCAAGTTAAAGATGGATTTGAGTTTGCTATAGCAGTTTATCCAATCCCTAAAGAGCAATAAACTCTTCTACTTTTTGGCGGAGACTTCATGAAGCAGGAATTTTGTGCCTCGAGTTTGATTTTTTATAATAATTTTCAAAAGCAAAATAATATTCCATGCGTGGAGATTTTATCGTCTTTCAGCTTTCAGAATAATAATTTTATGTCAGGATCGTGACTACCTATATTATATCTTATAGTTTGTAATTGACAGTTTATTTTGTTATAATTCCAGTGTATCTTATGAAAGAGAACTTACATTCATCTGAACGAGAGAAAAAAGGGACGCCGATACATTTAATATTTGGAAGTCATGGTGATAACAATGTTTTAAAATTAAAACATTTAGATAGAGCAATTGAAGATAAACTGGCTGAGTCCGGGCAAAAAAATGTAGCGGTATTTGTTGAGAGCGTGGATTTTTCAGAGGCGATAGCCGATCTTGTAGAGAATAGCGTTAAAGAAGGAATTTCTCCGTCAATGAGCATGAGGAAAGGTATTTTTTTTGCTCTTTACAACCGGACTCCAAGATTATTGAGTTTGGCAGATTTTGTAAGAATGTTCCTCATTAAAAAAAATGTGGAAGAAATGAAGTTTAACGCTAGTCACCTTTCTATAATTGATAAGCATTTTAACCAAAGCGGCAGGATCAGGCTTTTGCTTGAACGTCAAATAGTTAATTCTGAGGATGACTTGATAATTGAAGAAATTTATAAAACGGGGCTGCGGTTAAGTTATAATGCAGTAAATAAAGGTAAGTTTGACTCGGGATTGTTAGCGTTCAAGTTTGCAATAGATAATTTTGCTGCTTTTCAGAGGGGGAGAAATAATAAAATTGTCAATGTAATAGCGCGGGCTGAGGAAGATAACAGTATCGGCGGAATAGTTGGATATTTGGGTAGCGCTCATTCAAGCTTGAGATGTAAACTTTCGAAGCTGGGATATGATGTTGCCGGTGAGTTTCCAGATAAAGAAAATGGTAAATATATCTTTGAGCCATGTCTTATAGCATTAAGATATAGGGAGATTTTTTTTGACCGCGAAGCTGATGAGCTTGGGTGGTATAAAATTATGTTGAGCCATTTCATAGAAGAGAGTGTCAGATTGGGCACTATCCCGAAAGGATTATTAACAAAAGAATGTCCAAGCGACCAGAATATTATAGAGAGATCCAGACAGGTGTTTAGAAAATTAAAACTGAATGATATGAAATCAATAAGGGAATTTGAGTCGGATATGAGACAGCGCGGTACAATACTAGCCCTTAGAGATCGATTGGATGGAAATGAATAAATTTTGATTATACTTGAATAAACTCTTCCACTTTTTGGCGTGCCTGCGTATCGGTAAATTGTTTTGGAGGAGATTTCATGAAATAAGAGCTGGGTGCCTCGAGCGCTCCGCCAATTTTGCGGTCAAGCGCAAGACGCGCGCATCTGATAGCGTCAATCACGATACCTGCCGAATTAGGTGAATCCTCAACAGACAGACGGACTTCAATGTGCATGGGCACATCGCCGAAATGCCGGCTTTCTATTCTGATGAAAGCAAGTTTATTGTCTTTGAGCCATGGCACATAGTCACTGGGGCCGATATGTATGTCTTCAGAGTCAATACTAGAATTTCTTAATTCCAGTTGGGACGTGACAGAACGGGTCTTGGAGATTTTTTTGGAAGTGAGTCTTTTGCGCTCGAGCATATTCTGGAAATCGGTATTGCCTCCAACATTGAGTTGATATGTCATATCAATAGGCATCCCTCGGTCCATAAATAAATTTGCCAATGTCCTGTGGACAATTGTCGCGCCAACTTGGGACTTGATATCATCGCCAATGATGGGAAGATTGGCTTTGGTAAACCGCTCAGACCATTTCTTGCTTGATGCAATAAATACGGGAATGCAATTAATCATAGCGACATGTGCTTTAAGACAAACCTCAGCCCAGTACTCCGCGGCTTCCTGGCTGCCTACAGGAAGGTAGTTTATTAATACTTGAGCTCCTGATTGCTTGAGTATTTTAACCGGATCGGCAAGTTTTTCTTTACTTGGAATGACAATTTCCCTAGTGTATTCTCCGACTCCATCCATTACGGGTACATTTTGCACGATTACCCCGGTTTTGGGGACTGGGGCGAAGGTTTTGGTATTGTTCGGAAAGGCATTGATCGCGATAGATAAGTCTTTGCCCACCTTGGTTTTATTGACATCAAAGGCGGCGACTACCTGAATATCGCGGATGCGGTATCCTCCGAGAGTATTATGCATCAGACCGACGACAGGCTTGCCGTTGGCGACGTCTTTGTAGTACTCGAGTCCTTGTATTAAAGATGAGGCGCAATTGCCTATACCGACAATCGCGATTTTTATTTTTGAATTAACCATTTTTATCTGTCTTTGCGAGGAGCGAGTCCGCCAGTTGGCAGAGAGCGACGTGGCAATCTGGTTGAGTACGGGATTGCTTCGCCATTTCATGGTCTCGCAATGACAATATACAAAATACCATAAAAAATACTATTAGTAAAATTAATATAATTAATATGCTATAATATAAATTAATGATTGAAGAATTGCACAGATTTATTTTGGCGGCTGATGAAGGTAATATTACTAAAGCCGCGCAAAAGGTTTTTATAACGCAATCGGCTCTCACGCAATCTATTCAACGCTTGGAGAAAGAGATTGGGGCGAAATTATTTGTCCAAAATGGCAAGTATCTGCAATTGACAACAGACGGGATAGCGCTGAGACTAATTGGCGAGAAGATTTTGCAGCTTTGGGAAAAGGCGAAAGATACTCAGACTCGGCAATTAATCAAGCCGAGATTGACTATCGGTATGTTTGATAACGCGGCGCAAAGACTGGCAGGGTTTGTGCAGAAAAATACTCCCTCGCAGAAATATGTTTTGGAATTTATAATTGATAATTCAGGCAAACTACTGTCTCAATTACAGCTTGGGATTATTGATATCGCCATTCTCGTACAGAATAATCATCATTATCCTAAGGACATTGTTTGTATGAAAATTTTTGAAGAGGAATTAATTCCTGTCGCGGGGAAAATTTTTTCAAAGCCGATCGAAGAAATACCATTTATTTTGTATAACAAGGGCTCAAATACAAGAGAACAGATTGATGACACATTTATCAAAGCCGGGTTAAAGCCTAAAATTTTTGTCGAATCGACTAGCCCTGCTTTTATGAAAGAACTGGCGATACTCAATTGCGGAGTAGCGATACTTCCTGAAAATTTGGTAAGGCAGGAATTAAAACATAAAATATTAAAAAAACAGAGTTTTTCAATAATATTTAAACGCCAATACGGAATTTTTGTATATAAGAATACGAAATTTACTTACATTGATCAGATGATCGAGGAGATCTCCGAGATACTACAGAGAAGTTAAGCTTAAACTCTCATTTAATAAAGGAATGGAATAGAATTTTTGAAAAATTGGTTTTTTTACGGAATCTGTAGATTATTTTGGCGTACCAGGTCTCGATAAAAAATTTACCCCTGTTCCAGGAACGCGTTTCGTTCTGCGAAAATAATTTAGGTTAAAGTTTTTTGTAGGCAAAAATCATTCTTTGATAAATTGTAATGCATGAAAGAATCAAGAGTATTATAAAAATTATACTAATTATATTATATTGAAACATTAAATTATTTGGGAAAAGTATATATAACACCAGGGCTGTAAAAATAATTACTATTCTTTCAGTCCGTTCAACTATTCCTACTGCGGCAACCAACTTATTCTTAGCAGCTAATTCTGTTCGTGAGCGTATATAGCTTATAAGCGAAGCAGTCAGGAGGAGAGGGATAATTATGATCCAAGGCACAAGATTGGCAAAACCAAAAGCAGAAATTACAATAAAATCTGAAATTCTATCTAACGTAGAGTCAAGAAAACCTCCAAAAGGTGTAACTTTATTTTGTGATCTTGCCACGAGTCCGTCAAGCATATCCGTAAAATTAAGTATAAAAGTTAAGGCAGAAAGAATATATAATTTCAAAAGCAACAAAGTTATAAAAAGAACCGGAAAGATCATGCCGCTAAATGTAATTATGTTAGGATTAACATATCTTAGCTGCATAGCAACAGGTAAAAGTATTTTATTAGCAACTGGCTTATATGAAGAAAGCATCGTGTAGATAGATTTTATTATGTCTATGGAAAATATGCAACTGTAAATTAATAAATCACGAGTTTCGCACTTGGCGCATTACAGCGTCATGTTTTGCGGTGCTCGACAACGTACATTATTAGTACGTCTTACTCCGCTCCTCAGACATTCCTTGTACTGCATTCAACTGCGAAACTCGTGTAAGTGTGTCTATTGACATAGTACATAGTATATAGTATACTATGTACTATGGTTACAGATACAGCAAATAGAATTCTCGCCTATATAAGGACTAATAAGCAGGCTAAGGTTGTGGATATTGTTCGTGATATAGGTATTACAAACTCTGCAGTACATCGTCAGCTCAAAAAGCTACTCGGTTTTGGCGAGATAATGAAGGTGGGTAAACCGCCTGTAGTATTTTACATACTTAAAAATAAAAATGATTTACAATCCCAACAACTGTCTGGTGAGATTGAGGAATTTATCAATAATAATTATATATATGTAAGTCCGACAGGAGAGTTTTTGCAAGGAGTAGAAGGATTTGTCCGTTGGGTAAGGGCGGTAAATCAAGATAAATTTTTTTCCCCATTGGCAAAGGAGTATGTAAAGATAAGAACAGAGACAAACATATTTTTTACTCCTGAGGGCTGGGTTGACGCAACTGAAGTGAAAGAGGCGGCGACATTTGGGGATAAAGCTGTAAACAAATTACTTTATCAGGATTTTTATAGTATTGAAAAATTCGGCAAGACTAAGCTTGGGCAAATGGTGTTGTACGCGAAAGTGTCTCAGAATATACAAATAATTGAATCTATAGTTGAAAAAATAAAGCCAACTATTGACCGTATAATAAAGGTCTATGATATAGACGAAGTAGCTTATATACCTCCCAGTGTTAAGCGTAAAATTCAATTGATGACGGAACTTCATACTAGGCTGAAAATTCATTTGCCTGAAATATCGTTGGTTAAAGCGTATGCGGGAGATGTTATTGTTTCACAAAAATCACTTTCAAAATTTCATGAAAGAGTTGAGAACGCAAAGCATACGATTTTTGTTGATGTCAATAAATCAGTTGCTTCACCTAAAAATGTGCTTATGATTGATGATGCTGTCGGATCGGGGGCGACGATGCATGAAACAGCTATGAAAATTAAAGAATTAATAAAGCCGAAAGGGAGGATCATCGGATTCGCGATTGTCGGGAGTATGAAAGGATTTGAAGTTATTAGGGAAATTTAACTGATAGAATAAATGGCTTCTTTTAAGTTTTTAAATACACCGTCTGCTTTTGAAAAATTTTGTTGTTGAGAAAATTCATTTGGTATAGCGAAACAAAGCAATCCTGCTGATATTGCCGAATTAACCCCATATTTAGTATCTTCAAAAGCGAGACAGTCAGCTGGTTTCAAGCCAAGAGAATTGGCGGCGGATAAATATATGTCGGGAAATTGAAAAGATTCTGTGTTAGCTAAGACTCCGTCTACATCGAATATAACTCCAAGAGGCATGCTAAATTTTAATCATTCCTTTTTCATGTATTTGATTATAGTATGGGTATTGAGGGATAGTTTTGACGATGGGAGGAATTGACAATTATCCTATAGTTATAGTATACTCTTATGGTATGTCACATAATTTAGAAAATTCAAGCAGGTCAATTTGGGTTGCAAAAGAGAGTATTGATTTCGAGGTAACAGAAAAAATATTGACAAAAGAGTATTTGAATCAGCCAGGAGCAAAGATAGCTCAAAAAATGCTGAATATACTGGGTATACCTGATGGTCAGTGGTCGGGGTATGATACGCAAAATTTAGTAAGTGCTGAAAAACGTCAAAAGGAGCAAGTTTTGGCGCAAGAACTTACCAATAGAGCAGGAGCGTTATATGATAGAGGTGATTTGAACTTCCTATCGCGAGATCCGCGCCACTTTTTGAAAAATGAATTAGACCCCGATTTGTTAAAGGCAATGGATCCGAGACTTGTCGAGATATTCAGGAATGAATTCAGACATCGTGATCAGACGAAAAAAGAATTGTTTGTTACAGAAACAGAACCATTTGCCTATCTTAGGCTACCCGGGGGCATAGATTGCGTTTTGAAAGGGTACGTACATCATCCTGTTTGGCAGGCAGAACATGGAAAATACCTGGCGCAGACAGCTAAAAACGCGCAGGTTATTTGTATTGAAG
>CAZJRC010000037.1:0-2147 GCA_964548495.1 uncultured Gammaproteobacteria bacterium
ATTCTCAACCATATGAACAGGAATACGGATGGTGCGCGCCTGGTCAGCAATAGCGCGAGTCACTGACTGGCGGATCCACCAGGTAGCATAGGTTGAAAATTTGAAGCCTCTTCTCCAATCATATTTTTCAACAGCACGGATAAGGCCTTGATTGCCTTCCTGAATTAAATCGAGCAGAGAAAGTCCCCTGCCAATATATTTCTTGGCAATTGACACAACCAGACGTAAATTGGAATTAGTCAGCTTCTTTTTGGCCTCATGATCGCTTTTTTCAACCCGCTTGGCCAGATCGATTTCCTCGTCAAAAGTTAGCAGAGGAATACGTCCAATTTCTTTGAGATACATTCTTACCGGATCAGAAACAGACCCCTCGGCAAGCATGGTTAAGGCTTCTAATTCTTTTTTAAGATCTTCTATTGATTTTTGATCCTCTTGCTCCTGCGCTACAGATTCAAATACATCGACGTTGGACTTCATTAGTTTGTCATACAAACTATCAAGCTCCTCTATATGATCCTCTGGTTTGGTAAAAATCTTTAAGATTTCGTCTTGGGTGATGTAGCCGCGCTTTTTGGCTGAGGCAACAATGTCATTCAACAATGGGGTTATTTTAGGTGACATAGGTGTATTGTAGCACACGAGGCACGAGATGCAAGCGTGGGGGTTTAGCGCAGTTGAGATGAGAGTTTTGAATATTTTTTCTTCAATTCTTCGGCTTCTTTTTCCATTCCGCCTTCTTCTTTAATTTTTATTTCCTTGGCTAATTCTTTCATTTTTTGGTGAATGTAAAGCATCTTTAGTTTAGCTGCTATTTTTTCGACTTCTGATAATAATTTAGGTTGATCGTCAAAATGAGGAAGCGGGTATAGGAGGGAGGAATCATAGCTTGAAATTAATTCCGGAGGAAGAGTATTTACAAACAGCTTACCGTCAAAAGATTCTGAGTGCGTAAAATGATCTAATAAATGATTTAGGATTTTTTGATACGCACGCTCTTTGGACAATGAGCCAGACAAACACTTGACAGCTTTTTCTAAGGCAGCTTTGGGATTGTCGCTTTGGATAATTAATGACAATAAATATTCTTCCATTGCTTCTTGTTTGGGACGAGTAGGAATAGGAACTGAATTTATAATTGCTTCTTGCTTTTTTAAGTTCAAGCGTTCTATTTCGCGCGACACGCTTTCTAAAGAAGTCCCAAGAAGAGTAGCAATTTTACGTAAGTAATGTTCTTTGATAATTTCGTTTTTAATAGCGGCGAGCATGGGAAGCATAGAGTCAGCTATCAGCTTTTTGCCTTCAGCTGTCTGAATATCGGTTTGATCAGATAAATTCTTTAAGAAGTAATCGTAGACGGGCTGAGCTTCTCTGACCGCTTTTTTGAAAAGTCCGGGTTCATTCTTAAGCGCCTCATCGGGGTCTTTACCTTGCGGGATTTCGATAACTGTAGACGAAAGTCCTTTTTTTTCAACTACTCCCATACTTCTTTTTAAAGCTTGCTGACCGGCTTTGTCGCCATCGAAACAAAAAGTGATCTTAGAGGCGTATCTGGCGAGCAGATTTACTTGATTTTCCGTAAGGGCAGTGCCTTTGATGGCGACAACATTGGCTATCCCATGCTGAAAGCAGGAGATTACATCAAACTCTCCTTCGCAGATAATTGCCTGATCGGCCTTGCGAATGGCGTCTTTGGTAATATTGAGGCCGTAAAGATGGCTTCCTTTGTGATAAATAAGAGTTTCTCTAGTATTTATGTATTTGGCAATTGCCTTTTTATCGTCCAATATACGACCAGAAAAGCCTAAACAATTATCCAGGTGGTCAACGAGCGGGAAAATCAGTCTTCCCTGGAAAAAATCGCGGGTTTTGCCTGCGTAATTCGCAGTTAAACCAGCATCAATTACATCCTGGAGAAGAAAGCTTTTTTTCTCAAGAAGATATTTAGTCAGCGCTGTGCCTGTGTTTGGGGCAAAACCTAACATAAATGTTTCTATAATCTTAGATGTTACTCCCCTTTCCTCAAGATAGTTTAAAGCTTTTTTGCCAACAGGATGCTTGGTGAGGATGTAGCGATAATATTCTTTGGCAAGATTATTGATTTCGTAGATTTTTTCTTTCCTGGAACTCTGGGCAACTTGATACGGCTT
>CAZJRC010000037.1:2157-6288 GCA_964548495.1 uncultured Gammaproteobacteria bacterium
ATACCAGCGCGCTTGGCTAGCATACGTAGAGCTTCCGTAAATTCCAGGCGTTCATATTCCATAAGGAAAGAATAAATGTCTCCGCCTTTTTGACAGCCAAAACACTTCCACATTTGGCGCTCCGGATTGACTATGAAAGAGGGGGTTTTCTCTGTATGAAAAGGACAATTGGCTTTGAAGTTGCGGCCGGCTTTTTTGAGGGACACAAATTCCTGAATAAAGGAGATTATGTCGATTTTTTCGCGGATTTGGGAAACTTCGTCCATGCTGAGTCCCGATCAAATCGGGATGAGGCTATTGTAGCATACTAATTATTCTAAAATTTGAAGATATTCGCCTGGAGAGACAATTTTTGTATTTTTATACTTTTTTAGAGTTAATAAATCTTTATCTCCGGTGATAAGAAAGTCGGCTCGCGCAACTTGTGCTAACTCCAACAGAAAATTATCTTTGGGATCTTGGCAAATTGTTAGTTTGACTTTTGGCACATATTTTAGACTATAAGTATCCAGCGATTTTTCTATAAAAGTCAGACTTTCTGATGGTAATAAAAACTTTTTTCCCAGTTTGTTGAGTATTTCTGCTTTTAATTCGGGGGAAAGGCAAAGTATAAGCTTTTTATCTAACCAAAAATTAACGATCTTTCGTGGATTTCCGCCGTAGATGATGCCGGAAATAAAGACGTTTGTATCTATGA
Source organism: uncultured Gammaproteobacteria bacterium (assembly GCA_964548495.1). Lineage (GTDB taxonomy): Bacteria > Patescibacteriota > Microgenomatia > Levybacterales > UBA12049 > JAHIGH01. The sequence continues at coordinate 2,855 of CAZJRC010000037.1, forward strand.
TGGCCTTATGCATTTTTTATAATAGAATATGCTTCTTCTTCTGTAGCAGGATCCTGTATATTTTCTTTCTTAAGATAATCTTTGAATATTTTTTCGCCTTCGCTGAAGATTTGCTCGAAGCGCAGTTTAAAAAGCCGGTTTTTTTCATCATATGGATAAATTATCGCAGATGGCGTACTGTCTTGAATAATTATGTAAGGCTCTTTTGTGGTATTTACTTTTTTAATTATCTTCGCAAAATTCTTTCTAGCATCTGTAATACTGATTATGTTTAACATACTCTGTACAGTATATTGTACCTTGTCTTGTATGTCAAGCGGCTATTTTAAAATCTATGACTCTATTTGATACATTGAGATCATTTTAGTAAGATTTAATTTATAAATATTGGATTTTATAATTTTAAAATACGTTTTTTGCCGATTTATGCATCCTTAAGAAGTGGTTGTTTTGGTTTGATATAGTCATACTGGATACGGATTGATAAGACAATCTTTACAAAACTATTGAATCGGGCAATACTTAGTATCTATGTTATTATCTTTTTTTAAATCTACCAACCATTGGTTGGTAGAAAAAACAACCAGAGTGAGAAGGAGTTTCTCATCAATCCGACTGATATTTTTAGCGCCGGTGGAATAATTGAAAATATTGACATCGCCCATGCTTTCGTATTCTCCCTATCAATTATAGGTTGTGTAATATTTATCTTTAAATAATATACTATATTATATTTATTTGTATTTTTTGACTAACCTTTCAGCTAAAATGATAATTTTAATTATATTATAAGTCTTGAGTCTTGCTAAATAATAGCTTGTGTGATAAGATTGTGTGTATGTCGAAAGAGCAAGGGTTAACATTAGAATCTCAATACAAAAAAGAGATTAAAAAATATACTCGCATGGCTGTAGCCGGAGCTTTAGGTTCGGTAATAGGTTTTGGCGGCATGACTTACACTATGATCGATGCTGCTGAAATTAACAAGGAATTAAGGCAAAAATATAATCCACCCGCTGAAAAAGAAGTAATGCAAGCTAAGAAAATAATAGATGCATTTAATAATAATATGAATAATAATATGGATAAAACTATCTACACACAAGCAGATATGGTTAAAGTGGTAAAGGCTGAAATAGCTATAAAAAATTGGGGTGAATATAAAGAGGAATATGATATCGCAGCGCGTGCTTATGTGACTAAGGCCGTATCGACTACCACATTAAGCGTGCTTGGCTTGTTTGCAGGATTGGCAGCATTTCATCTTAGGGAAAACGCGCAAGAGGATCTTAGAAAAGAGCAGGAGAAAAATAAACTTCAAAAAACTTCAGAATAAGCTGATGAATTGTCTCGAGACTGCGAAGAAAATGCTATAAATCTGTAGCGGGAATGACAACTGCGTAAGTCGTATAAAATAAAATTCATATTTTTAATAGGGAACTTGTATTACAAACTTAGATTCGGATTAATAAAGACTATCTAAGTCTTTGACTGGCAGTATTTTTAAGGATTCTGTTTTTAGATTTATCAGTTTTTTATCATTGGTTATAAATACTGTTACGCCTGCTGTAATTGCCGTTGCGATTTGCAGGGAATCCGGTGTACGAATATATGGATTTTTTCTTCTCAAATCGGCTGCAATTTCCATAATTTCCCAATTAATATCATATATAGTCAGATTAGGCGTTTTCTGAAAAAATCTGGAAAATGCTAATCGCCTATAGTGATCTTTCTCAAGTTTTTGAGCTGAAAGTACTTCCAGAGGGGTAATAATTGAGGTGACGGCGCTAAATAATCCTCTCTCTATGTTTTCAAATAGTGGTCTAATTTTCTTGATGAAGCGCTCATCTTCTTCAAAAAGGTAGATAAAAATCATCGAATCTAAGGCGAGAGGTATTTTATTCATTTTTATGCCATTCATTTCTTTGTTTATCAACATGATCTTCTCCCCTGCCCCAAACACCCCGTCCTAAACCGGTTACTTTATTAACCCAGCTTTTGGGCTCAGGTTCAAGAATAGCTTTGAGGACTTGCTCTTTATTCTCAACGGACATGATCAGTTTACTTCCTGGCTTGAGTCCAAGTTTTTTTCTGGCACTACTTGGTATGACTACTTGTCCTTGCGAGGATAAAGTTAAAGTGTAAATCATATTGCATTTAATTTATCAAAAACTTAAATAATTGTCAATTACATACAATTCGGCAGGTTGCGAACCTGAGTTGGTTTGATATATAATTCAACACATTATGGGTAAGCTGGAAATAGAAAAACGGACTGAGGTTGCCGAGTCAGCGCGAATAGAGAATAAAATTGGAAAAGAAAACGCGAAACATGTTTTGTGGAGCGGCAAGATTGACGCAGAAGATGGACAGAAACTTTATGTTATAGAGTGGGGGAAAAGAGATGGAAGTCCGATGATATGTCTACATGGAGGGCCTGGTGATTCTTTCAAAGAATCACATGTCGCGCTATTCAACAACAGGACTGATCATGTAATCTTTTTTGATCAGCGCGGATGCGGCGAAAGCACTCCAAGCGCCGCGGTGCAGACTAAGGAAGAAATACAACTAGGCAATACTCCGGCGCACATCATAGCGGATATGGAAAAACTGCGCAAGCATTTTGATATGGAGAAAATGCATGTCGCCGGCGGTTCGTGGGGATCCACGCTGGCACTTCTATACGCGATTGAACACCCTGATAAAACAGCTTCTCTGCAGTTATGGAGCTTGTTTCTCGCTACAAAAGAACAAAGAGACTCAATATTTGAAGATAAAACGAGGCATGATAATTTCCCCGAAATGTGCAGGGAGCCGTGGGATGAGTTCATCGGACTTGTTCCGAAGGATAAACGCGGATATGACGAAAAAGGATCTGTCAATCCTGCATTGATTTTGGAATACTACGCGAGCGACAAAGGCACCAATCATCCCAATCCAGCAATAGCGCGTAAATACGCCGAGGCGTATCTCATCTATGAATACGCGCTTTGTCAGCCTGATGGTTCTGATTCTGACCCAAGCGCAACTCTGGAAAAAATCAGAAATGATATAACGGGGGACGCAAACTCTCTTGCCGCGGCGCGAATAGAAATGACATACCAAGTAAATGATATGTTCATCGAAGAAAATCGTATCCTCAATAACGCGGAGCGGATAAAGGATATCCCAATAAAAATTGTGCAAGGAAAACGAGACTGGTGTACTCCAACTAAATTCGCGCGGATGCTTGAGGCAAAACTAGGATTTCAATGCGTTGATGAGGTAGCTTCAGGGCACTTGCGAAATGATAAGGAAATGCAGCGAAAGATTAAAGAAAACATAAGCCGCGCTCATATCTCTAACTAATTGAAAATCCGCGCGCATTCTACCTGGAAAACCTGTGAACAATAGAATAATTTTGTAAAATTTTAGAACTTCCGGCACATGTAAAC
>CAZJRC010000037.1:6324-9316 GCA_964548495.1 uncultured Gammaproteobacteria bacterium
GTTCAGGAGTTGGCAAAACTTTTTATTGCTCGAGGCTTAAAGGCTGAGAACTAACAGGGGTAAAGACTTCTCGCTCACGCTCGAAGAATAATTTTTTTGTCAAATGGCGGACGGTTACCGGCACACTTAATTGACAATCTTGTAAGTCTAAATTATTATCCTGACATATGCACGATCCAAATATAGATACGCGCTTTATGAGAGAGGCCATAAGACAGGCAAAAAAAGGTGAGGGGTGGACAAATCCCAATCCTATGGTCGGCGCGGTGATTGTAAAAAACGAGAAGATTATAGCGAAGGGTTTTCACAAAAAAGCGGGGTTGCCGCATGCAGAAATCGAAGCTTTGCGTGCCGCCAGAGAAGATGTAAAAGGCGCAACTATATATGTAAATCTTGAACCTTGTTCTCATTTTGGAAGAACGCCGCCATGTGTCAATGCAATTATAAGTTCAGGTATAAAAAGGGTTGTGTGCTCGGTTATTGACAGTAATCCCAAAGTCGGAGGGGCGGGTGTGGCGTTATTAAAAAGAGCAGGGATCGAAGTTAGTAGTGGTATTCTTGAAGATGAAGCCAGAAAACTCAATGAGGCATTTTTCACTTTTCACATTAAAAAAAGGCCTTTCATCGCAATGAAATTCGCCGCAAGTCTTGATGGCAAGATAGCGACAAAAAACAAAGATTCGAAATGGATCACCAGCGAAGCCGCGCGCAATTATGTTGGGCGGTTAAGAAACAGGTATCAGGCAATTTTGGTTGGTATAAATACGGTTCTAAATGATAATCCCTATTTAAGTACAAGAATGAAGAAGGGGCACGACCCGTTACGAATAATTTTGGACTCCTCCCTTAAAATTCCACTCGAAGGTCAGGCATTGCGAGATTCGAATGTTCTGATTGCTACAACAGAAAAAGCTAATCCTCACAAAAAGGTTCTGTTAAAACAAAAAGGTATAAATGTAGTAATTTGCGGTAAAACTGATATTTCTTTAGATTTATTAATGCAGGAGTTAGTAAAACAAGAGGTTATTAGTGTTTTTGTTGAGGGGGGCAGTGCAGTACACGGGAGTTTTATTGACTCTAAGTTGGTTGACAAGTTTTATGCGTTCTATGCTCCAATGCTAATTGGAGGAGAAGAAGCAATTTCTGCTATAGGAGGCCGCGGCGCGGATACTATTAAAGAAGCATTGCGGCTGACTGATATCTCTTATAAGCACTTTGGAGATTGTATGCTAACCATTGGATATCCAATTTTATGATAAAAGCAGTTCTTTTTGATGTTGATGGGACTTTGCTTGATACGCATGATTTTATTTTATAACTATGCATATTTTAATACTGAATATTTCATACGCAAAAACCTGTGCTGCAATGTAATATTTTGAGACTTTACTAAAAATGTTATGATAGTTATATATGCTTGCGAGGGTTTTGTCGGTGGCGATTGTGGGATTATCGGCCGTACCGGTTGAAGTAGAGGTGGATATCGCCTCACAGGGGCTGCCAAATTTTTTCATCGTAGGACTGCCTGATAAGGCGGTTGAAGAGGCGAAGGAGCGAGTAAGATCCGCCATCAGAAACAGCGGGGCGGATTTTCCGGCAAGAAGAATTACAGTAAATCTGGCGCCTGCTGATTTACCAAAAGGAGGACCGGCGTATGATTTGCCGATAGCATTGGGGATACTTATTGCTTCGGGACAGTTGGAGGCGGATGTAAAAGATGCATTAGTGGCAGGAGAGTTATCTCTTGACGGGAGAGTACGACCGATTACAGGAGTACTCCTGGCGGCGATTTTGGCAAAGGAAAAAAAGATAAAGCAATTATTTATTCCTGAGATGAATTCTCAGGAGGCAACTATTGTACCGGATACAACTGTTTATCCTGTTCCCTCCTTACTTGCGATTTTTCAGCATTTTACTAAAGTGAAACCAATTCTAGCGGCTGAGCCAATTGCCTTTTTGGATAAAAATGATGAGGATTTTGATTTTGACATGCGGGAGGTTAAGGGTCAGCAGGCGGCAAAGCGGGCGCTGGAGATAGCGGCCGCGGGAGGACACAATGTGCTTATGAAAGGCCCGCCTGGGGCTGGAAAGACATTGCTGGCGCGGACTATTCCATCTATTCTGCCAAAATTGACTTTTGATGAAATGATTGAGGTTACCAAGATTTACAGCATCGCGGGGCTACTGGGAAAAGAGGCAATTGTCAAGACTCGGCCATTCCGCAGTCCGCATCATTCATCTTCTTTGGTAGGGCTGGTTGGTGGCGGCACAAATCCAAGACCGGGGGAGATCACGCTTGCCCATAGAGGTGTATTATTTTTGGACGAATTGCCTGAATTTCCCAGATATATTCTTGAGAGCTTGAGGCAGCCGATTGAGGACAGTATCGTGTCAATATCCAGAGCAAACGGCAAAATTCTTTTCCCTGCCAAATGCATGCTGGTCGCGGCACAGAATCCTTGTCCTTGCGGCTTCTATCAAGATGTCTCTAGAGAATGCAGTTGCTCATCCGGGCAAATAATGCGTTATCAGAAACGTATTTCTGGGCCTTTACTAGATCGAATAGACATACATATTGATGTACCGGCAGTAAAAATTGAAAAGTTGACTGAGGCTGATACAGTGTCAAGCGAAAGTTCGTCCAGGGTGAGAATGCGTGTACAAAAAGCAAGAGACATGCAAACTGATCGTTTTAAAGGAACTACGATTACGTCTAATTCGGAATTAACCAGCAAGAGTATAAAAAAATATTGCGTACTAACGGATGAATGTATTGATCTGCTCCGCAGGGCTGTAGAGACATTGCATTTATCCGGGAGGAGTTATTACCGGACAATAAAACTAGCACGGACCATCGCTGATCTTGATAATCAAACGGATATAGAGTCAAACCATATAGCAGAAGCATTACAATTCCGCCCGAAATAAAATATGGAAAAGGAAGAATTATTGGGACTTACGCATCATGAAGCCAAGGAGAGATTAGCTCGTT
>CAZJRC010000037.1:9348-9573 GCA_964548495.1 uncultured Gammaproteobacteria bacterium
GAATATTATTGATTCCCAGCCTGCGTCATCTCTGCAAACTATTTTCCTCTCCCAATTTCCTACGATAATCAACGGGATACTGGCAGTGGCGGCAATTTTATCTTTTGTACTGGGAAATATTCTGGATGGAGTATTCATACTGGCTATTATTTTACTCAATGGAATCTTGGGTTTTATTCAGGAATACAAAGCCGTACGTTCGATTGAAAAGCTAAAAGCCTATAC
>CAZJRC010000038.1:0-5742 GCA_964548495.1 uncultured Gammaproteobacteria bacterium
CGATAATCCCTTATATAGCCAGGTATTTTGTAACCATGTTTTTTCATATAAAGTACAAGTTCTCTAAATTCTCTGAAATTTTCATCATATCTTTTTTGCGTCGAGCTGCCTTCAAATTGAACTGAAAATCTATAACCTAGTTCCATTCTTTCCTTACTTAGTTTTTCTAATTCTCTTTTACACTTTTCTTCTGACCAAGGATTAAAGGGCCACATAACTCAACTCTTAGATAACTCATATATATATATATTGATTTTGAATTTGGCTTTAAAATCAAGCCTAAAATGTCAAAAATTTTCCACCGGTTTTTAACTGGTGGCTGGAAGCCCATATGCTTATTGCTTTGTGAAAATTTTTGAGCATGCTCAAGAACCACTTAGATATTTTGCGATAAGCGACATTCCACCAGTCAAAGACTGGTGGTTCTTGACAACCGAAAAATATTTATACTGTTGTATCTAAATAGATACGTATGTATCAAAAAAGAAACAGGGAATTGGATATTTTAGGATTGTACATTGGAGGTTATGCTAAACAGTTCTATCTTCGTGAAATAAGCAAATTAGCAAAAATACCTCTCAAAACAACTCAAAACTTAATATCAAACCTGGAAAAAGAAAGAATACTTAAAAGTATACTAAGAGGCAAAAACAAGTATTTCCAGCTAAATCTGGACAACATACAAACAAAATTTTACTTGTTGCAGGCCGAAATACACAGGACTTCCTTATTCATTAACAAATATCCCGTATTCAGGACTTTTCTTAAAGAAATTAAAACAAACTTCCACACCCGGTTTGTCTTATGTTGACACTTAAGGATTAATAAAGATTTAAGGAATTAATTTTATTTCTCCTTTACTATATTAAAATTTACCTTATCCCCAACCATTATATTATATTTCTTCGTCAAACCCGCGTTGATTTCAAGTACGCTGTCGGAGAGCAATTCACCGCCCCATATTGGAGGATTAGTGTCTGTTGGGTCAGCCGGCTGCAGATTTTCATAAACGCCAACTACTTTATCGTGTAATATAAAAATGATATCCAGCGGGAATTTCATACCCTTCATCCAAAAACTATTATACCCCGGCTTTCCAAGAATAAAAAGCATCCCTTCATCTTGCGGTATCTGATTCTGACCCCCAAGTCCCTTCCTTAATTCTTCCGGGGCATGAACCAGTCTCACCTTAAAAGCCGCATTATTAATAGTAACTGTATTTTGTTTTCCAGGTAAATTAACTCCTAATATCGCCAATATCAGGAAAATAGAACCCAGTATAATAATTACTTTTTTCATATTTTATAAAGAATCACCAAGCAGTTTGACTAATCGGCTTGTAGATTGATCCTTTATAACTTCAGTTACCTCTATTACTTGGCAACCGATACTGTCAGCCTGCATCTTTTTATGTTTTTTATGTAAATCACCTTGTGTTACAGCTATTACTGCAGGTTTAATTTTAGTTATCATGTCTGTATAATCCCGATCCTTCAAATTTGGTGTTAATAATATTACATAATCAACTGCTTGTATCGCGCCTAAAATTATAGCTCTATCAGCTTGATTATTTATGGGGCGATTTACTCCTTTAAGTTCTTTAATACGCGCGTCTGCCTCCAAAAAAACAAATAGTACGTCTCCTTGCGCCTTTGCCTTCTCAAGAAAAGTAATGTGCCCTATGTGCAGGATATCAAAACAACCGCCAGCAAGTACAATACTTTTGGCCTGCCCATGCAGCTCATTTGCAATTCGTATCGCTTTTTCTAGTTTTAGAATTTTGTTCATAGATAAAATATCAAATACACATATTAAAAGTAAAAATATTTAATCTTTTATTCTTTTAGTTACATTTTTAATTTTTGCTTTTTAATTTTTAATTTTCTTTAGTTCCTCTCAAAAACACTGCCTTCCATGGTCTGTAATTAGAAACGAATTTATCAGAAATATATGCCTTGCCATTTTTTGAAATAGTACGAGTGAAATATACATTTGCCCCTGCGGCCGCGAAATCAATCTGCTTTACAACGCCCTTGGTTAAAGTTGGATCATCTTGATAGCTTGGTTCCGGAGCTGGGGATTGTGAGAGAATAACCGGCTTGCCGATACTTGTCTCCCTGCCATCTTTTGTGCCATACAGATCAAAAGTAAGCCGTAAATTAACAGTATCGACATAAGTTTGGATAAGAATATGAGATCCGGTATCATTTTTGAACTTCAAATCCACACTGGGTGAATATACAGCAGCATCAATCCCTGGTCCGGAATCCTGTTCGTAATAACCCACTCTATAGGCATGAGGATTGCGCTCTATAATTGGTAATCCCGTTGCAAGTGCGGCCCGGAAAAGAGTGGTTGAGACTTGACAAACCCCTCCCCCATCTCCCAAAACTGTGCGACCACCCTCAATGATATATGCTTGTTTATATCCTGTAAAACTTGATATATCGCCCAAAGCTTGATTGAAGGAGAATACCTCACCAGGCGAAATAAGGATGCCATTTAGCCGGCTGGCTGCAAGTTTTATATTATAAATTCTGTTCTCGATCGAGTGTGCAAAAAGAGACGTTCCCTTGCCAATAAGTTCACGTATGCCAAATGAATTTACATTATCATTTGTCACCGCCGGTTTTATCACCCTAATCGGAACATTAATAATAATCTTAGACGGATGAGGACTCATAGTTATTCTAAGCAACTCATTATATATTTGTTCTTTTAATTTAGTGCTATCCACCTCTTGCCCATCCTTTGATAAAGAAAAAGCCGATGCTTTTCCATTCTCAAAAGTAAAAAGCGCGTTTACCGGCTGTATTGCCAGTGTTTGTTCAAGTGGAGTTAGAAGTTCATCTATAATATCTTCCTGTCTTCGATATGCCGCTGGCAAATGAATTTGATTGAAGTAAGCCCGTATTATAGTATTTATATTAGATATTTTATTATCTGAGCGTCCCAGGATAAAGGCTTGTTCTGCCAGCAGCTCTTCATCAAAGCCGAATTTTAATTGTTTTGCGGAGATTGTTGCCATAGTTGTGGGAGATCTGAACTCAATGATATGTTTGCCGATAATTTGATTTTTTTTAGCAAAATAATTTTTTATATCAGCCTTGCTTTTTCCGCTGAAGTCGCGCCCCTCGACAAAAACCCCGGAATAGATAGTATCTTTATGGATATTTTTATAGATTATAAAAAGAAAACTGACAAAGAAAAAAAATCCAATGACAACACCCATGCCAAACCAAAATATGCTTTTTAGTATTTTCTGGGCTAGTCCTAGATTGCGTTTATTATCTTTTTTTAAAACTATTTTTTTCTTATTGAAAAAAGAAGCCTTTAATAACATTTGTAAAATCTATTTGTGATACATCCCTTAAGGTATTATACTATAAATAATCTTATTATGGCAGAAAATGTAGTTTTTGATAACCAACAGGTAAATACTGGACAAATCGGTCCCAATGCAGATTCAGGAATACAAACGCCGCCTCAGCCGCAAGCTATTCCGGGCGATGAGTCGCAAGTACAGCCTGGCGGGGAAGGAGAGCCGCCAGAGGATGGGGAGCCGCCTGTTGATGATGCGGAAGCTGAATATGTAGACGAGCCGCCGACTGTTGGGATATGGGCAAAACTGAGAAAACTCATATTGAGATCTGAGTCATCAGGCGCTCCTCCGGATGACGACACCCCCAAAAGCAACAAGCTAAAAATAATCTTAATTATTGCAGGAATTATTCTGATATTAATTATTCTGTTTATTCTCATAATACCGAAAAATCAAAGAGGAAAAGATGTGACTTTGGTTTGGTGGGGGCTATGGGAAGACAGCAGCACAATGCAGTCTGTAATTGATAGTTTTGAGAAACAAAATCCACAGATAAAAATTGAATATATTAAACAAGATCCTGAAAAATATCGCGACACTGTACTGACCAGGATAAAAAACGGAACTGGTCCGGATATATTTCGTTATCACAATACATGGGCTCCGGTATTTTACGATATTTTAGCACCATTACCTAAAGATGTAATAACGGCCGATGATTTTAAGAAGCAGTACTACCCTGTTATACAGAATGATCTCATGCAAAATGGAGCCATTTATGGCATTCCTATTGGTATAGATTCAATTGCTTTGTTTATAAATACCGATTTACTGAATGACGCCGGACTTTCTGTCCCCAAAGATTGGAAGCAATTCATAGATGCTGCTAGGAAAATGACAGTAAAAGACGCAAGTACAAAAAAAATTCAAACATCAGGAGCAGCCCTTGGTACCTATGAGAATATTAAGCACGCTCCTGATATACTCTCGCTAATGTTTCTTCAACAGGGTATAGATATGAAAAAGATTGCGCAGTCAAAAGAGGATATTATTAACGCGATTAGATTCTACACCTCATTTAGCAGAGGAGATGAGGCCATATGGGATGGAACGCTTGACAACTCTATGCTTGCCTTCGCTAGGGGTCATGTAGCAATGTATTTTGGGCTTTCTTGGGATGTTTTTGACATTGAACAATTAAAAGCAAATGATCTTAAGTACGAGATCCATGCGGTTCCAAGTCTTGTAGGAGGTAAAAATATATCAGTTGTTAGTTATTGGGCGGAAGGAGTTTCATCAAGAAGCAAAAATCAAAAAGAAGCAATGCTGTTCATGCATTACTTAACACAAAAAGACACATTGCAAAGATTTTATACATCCTCTTCCAAAAGCCGCGCTTTTGGAGAGCCATACCCGCGCGTAGATATGGCTCAAGAACTAAAAAGTAATCCAATTGTATATCCCTTTATCTCCCAACTCGGCAATTCCGGATCTTCCTATTTTGTCAGCGATACTCATGATGGCGATACAGGTCTTAATAAAAGAGCAAATAGCTATTTAGAAAATGCTATCAATGCCATAGTAAACGACAATAGCTCCATCGAATCGGAGGTCGGTACACTCCTGGAGGGTGTAGCAAAAGTTATAGAAGAAAATGGAATTAAATAAAGAGCAAAAAGCAGTGTTTCTCACACTGCTATATAGTGATATTTTTGATTTTCCTCTCAGCGAAGAAGAATTATGGAGCAATCTGATATCGGATAATAAAATTGACAGAAATACTGTAAAAAAAACAGCGGAAAGCCTAATCAATTTAATTAAGTTAAAAAATGGATTCTACTGCATAGAAGGCCGTGAAAAGATAATTGATCGAAGAATGACCGATGAACAAATCGCGAGCAAAAAACTTAAAATTGCAATAAATATTGCCAGATATCTCTCTTATATTCCCACAATCTATTTTATTGGCTTAAGCGGAAAATTGAGCCATAATGATGCTAACATAAATGATGATATCGATATGTTTTTTATAGTCAAAAAAAATACAGTCTGGACCACCAGATTACTTATTCTTGTTTTACTGGAGTATTTGAATGTACGAAGAATCTCGGATGACAACAATCCTAGAGATAAAATTTGTCCAAATCTTATTATTGATGAATCTGCGCTTGCTTGGCCTCTCGAAAAACACGATCTATACACTGCGCATGAAATAACTCATGCTTATCCGCTCCTGATCAGAAAAAACATATATCAAAAATTTCTTAATAGCAATAAATGGATAAAACATTTTTATCCCAATATTATGGAGAGCCAAGTAGCCAGGGCTAATTTAGAAAAACCAAGACAATATCTTGTTTTAAAAATTTTGAGTTGGCTTCTGAGTCTTCCCTTTTTTGAGCATATATTTGCCAAAGCTC
>CAZJRC010000038.1:5759-9465 GCA_964548495.1 uncultured Gammaproteobacteria bacterium
TTCCAATTTTCTCGCGTTTCACCCCCATGATTATCGCCAGGAGATATTGACCCGATACGCTAAAAAAATAAGGCAATATCAGGATAAATTTTTACAATATAGGTCATTGACAAGTTATTAATTATTGAATATACTTGCCTAGATTTTGCTTTATTAAATTGTTATTCCCTCAACGCCATGAGGGATTTATTATAAAATTATGAACACAGATAAGAAGATATATCTAACAGCTAAAGGGCTTATTGATCTTAAAAAAGAATATAACGAACTTTCCAAAAGCAAAAGAACGCAAGTGGTAAATCGTCTATCAATTGCGCGCGATTTGGGAGACCTTTCCGAAAATGCGGAATATACTGCTGCTCGTGACGAATTAGTTCTCATTGATAGTAGAATTGAAGAATTAGAAGATCTATTAAAAAAAGCAATTTTAATAAAAGATAAACCACGTGGCGCGAAAAGCAAGATCGTTAATTTAGGTTCAAAAGTAACGGTAAAAATAAACAGAGCAAAACAGATATTCAACATAGTAGGAGAATGGGAATCAGACCCCGCGGACAAGAAGATTTCTAATGAATCACCTCTTGGAAAAGCATTGCTAGGCAGATCTGTTGGGGACAGTATTGAAATAGAAGCGCCTTTGGGGAAAATGACATACAAAATTATCGCTATCGAGTAAAAGACAAAACACCTCCTTTTACTTTCTATTATGATTATTCAAAAGGATTTTCCCCTGTCACAAATACTATGGTACAAACTTGGCCCAAAAACAAAATACCTCCTCAGCGCGGAAAACGGAGCTGATATTTCCAAAGCCTTAGAATTCATAGAAAAAGAAAAAGTGCAAAAAGTTGCTATAGTAGGTCTTGGTTCGAACTTAATATTCAGCGGCGACTATTTCAATGGTGCGGTTATTCGTATAACACAAACAAAATCACAGAATAATAAATTTCAAAAAAAATCCGATTCCGTCAGCGTATTTGCGGGAACTATTCTTGATGATCTCATTAATTTTTCTTTTGCCCATAATTTAATTGGTCTTGAATGGGCAGGGGGGCTCCCGGGAACTGTTGGAGGCGCTATTAGGGGGAATGCCGGCGCATACGGCAAAGAAATAAAAGACTCAGTCTTATCAATTGAGGTTATTGAAAGAAAGAATGATAAATACAGCGTGCGTTCGCTAAAAAATGAGGAATTAGATTTTTCCTACAGAAATAGTCTAATTAAGAAAAATAAAAATTTGATTATTATATCCGCGCAATTTCTATTAAAATCAGCCTCGCAGAAAAGTTTAACAAAAGCCCAAAACATATACGAATTTAACATAAATAATCGTAAAGCACATCACCCTATTGAGTATCCAAATTGTGGTTCAATCTTTAAAAATTTAACAAACAGTACTGATATTAAAAAAATAATTACTGTTTGGTCGGATATAGAAGAATTGGTGGTGAATAAATGGCATGGTAAAGTGTCCATGGGCTATGTATTAAATAGACTGGGTTTCGCGGGTACAAGAGTGGGTAACATGCAGGTATCTTTCAAACATGCGAATTTTATCGTCAATTTAGGAGATGGCAGCGCGCGCGACCTGCTTACTATAATAAAAAAAGTTCAAATCAAAGTTGAGGAAATTTTTAACTTTATTCCCGAAATCGAAGCAGAAGTACAGAAGTAATTTAATAGTTCACTACTTTGTGTTATATTTAATTATATTCAGTATGAAAAAATATTTTTTTGTGATTATTCCAGTGATCCTAATTTTAATATTGATATTTTTGGCTTTCCGGCATATAAATACCCTAAGTACTCACAAAGGAGCATTACAAGTAACATCTGTCCCCCAGGCACAAGTTTATTTAAATGATCAATATATTGGCCGGACGCCGATCAGTAAAACAGACCAGCAAGACTTAATCCCTTCCGGTAATTACATTATCAGACTGGTTCCTCTAGATTCAGGCTTCGCTGAATATCAAGAAAAAATTAATATCGCCACAGGCATACTGACTGTTATTGATCGTAAATTTAGAAGAGGTTTATTATCAGAGGGTTATGTAATATCCTTAAGCCCATTGTCGGACAAAAATAAAGCAGAAATAGAAGTTTTATCGTTTCCGTCGGATAGCAAGGTCGAGTTAGACGCGAATTTAATCGGCAAGACGCCTTTGCTTTACAAAAAACCAACAGAATCAGACCATATGCTTAAAATAAACAAAAACGGCTATAATGAGAAGGTGGTTAAGATCAGGACACCAATAGGCTTCCGCTTATCGGTAATAGCTTATCTAAGCGCAGCCTCAGGCAAACAAACGCTTTTGACACCAGCTCCCAATACCGCTACATCTTCTGCGAATATACAGATATCTACACAATCTAAGGTATTTAATAAGGTAAAAATTCTTGATACGCCCACTGGATTTCTCAGAGTAAGGAAGAGCAATAATTTAAATGCGCCTCAAATTAGCACTGTCAATCCCGGAGAATCTTACACTTTAATTAATGAGCAATCCGGTTGGTTCGAAATAGTTCTTACTAGCAGTACAAGCGGATGGATTAGTAGTCAATATGCCAGAAAAGAATAATTTACAGAGTGTCATTTATGAAAATTACGTGTCCAATCTTTGCCAATAACAAAAAAATTCCAAAACAATATACTTGCGATGGAAGCAATGTTAATCCTCCTTTGCGATTTAACGATATTCCTCCGGTAACCAAAAGTCTTTGTTTAATTATGGACGATCCCGACGCGCCTAATGGGACATGGGTACACTGGACAATTTTTGATATGGATGCTTCGATACAAAATATTGACCAAAACAGTAAACCGTCAAGCGGAGTAGAGGGTATGACAAGTTTTGGCAAACCAGGATATGGAGGTCCATGTCCGCCATCAGGAACGCATAGATATTTCTTCAAACTCTTTGCGCTTGATATCAAATTGGGCTTACCCGCGGGGGCTGATATAAAACAAATTGAGGACAAAATGCAAGGACATATATTGCAGCAGGTAGAGTTGGTTGGGCTATGCAGCAGATAGCTAATGTTCTTACTAACTTTAATCCCTATATTTAGCTATATTTCGATTATGATCCTCCAGCGTACTGGCATAATGATTATTACCCTCCTTGTCTGATATATAGAACAGAAAATCAGTGTTCGCGGGACTTGCTGCTGCTATTATGGAGGAGAGTCCCGGATTGCAAATTGGACCAGGTGGAAGTCCGGGATTTTTGTAAGTATTGTATAAAGAATCAATGTTCAAATCATCATAAGTTAACTCTTTTTTCCACCATTTCTTTTCTGATTGATCAAAGCCCAAGGCGTATTGCACAGTCGCGTCAATATCAAGTTTCATATTTATACCCAGCCTATTATGTATGACAGAGGAAACAAGCGCGCGATCTGCATCAGTCTTGGCTTCCCGTTCTATCAAAGATGCTAGAATCACAATCTGATCTTGAGTTAAGGATGTATTGTTTGTCGATTCTTTATATTTTTTATTGAAATTATTTTTCATAATTACAATCATTTGTTCTATTTCAGCATTTTTGGGGAAATAATATGTATCAGGAAAAAGATATCCCTCCTCAGAGTTTAATTTGGCTCTCCAATCCTGCGTAAAATGAGAAAAAGTTTGTTTGAATATATCCGCTATCTCTTCTGCTCGTTTACCTTCGGGTATTGTTATGCTTAAGTCAAATTTGCC
>CAZJRC010000039.1:0-8496 GCA_964548495.1 uncultured Gammaproteobacteria bacterium
TCCCCTGCTCTTTAAGAGATTGCCGCGTCGCTTTGCTCCTCGCAATGACAACTGATTTACGCAAGACGCTTTGCGTCCTTGCGTAGACATATTGCATATACGGACCACTATTCCCCTGCATATTCAATACATCATCCCAATCAAATACAATATCCTGTCTTGAATCCCGCTTAAGATCATTCCACTTGATCGCCCCGATTCCAACTTGCTTCGCAAGTTTGTCATCCCGACCAACGTGGAGGGATCTCATACCTCTATATTGCTCTGAAATCTCAGCGTCATGATATTCCCCAACTTTCCCTTCTCCCAATTCAGAAGCTCTTTTAGTTGCCTCCTCCAGCACATCCTCAAGCCAAATCACATTTCCGCGTCTGGTTGACATTCTTCCCTCCTTGAATCTATAATGACCATGTTTTACATGAATCCGCTGACCTTCTTTGAACCAGCCAAGTATTTTCTCTGCTTCAAATAATTGTTTGAAATACAGCGCTTGCTCAGCTCCGGTTTCATTTATTATCACAACATCTTTTCCATATTTCTCAAGTCTGTCCTTATCAGTTGCCAAATCACGTGTTGCGTAGAGAGTAGATCCATCATTCTTATACAACATCAGCGGTGGGTATTTATCATTTTGAAAGAAAATTAACTTCGCTCCGTCTTCACCGGTTTTAAACTCCTTTAGCTTTTTTAAGTTTAAATCCATATAAGGAAGAAATTTTGCTTCTACAAAATTTGATTCCCCAAAACCCCTTCCCGAGTTCTCAAATGAAGCCTTTTCTCCTGAAGGATTTTTACCAGAAGGCACATTTAGCCTTTCGTAGATTTCCTCAAACTCTCGCCACGACCAATCTATGCATTTCTGCCACAGTTTTTCATATTCTTTATTTCCTTGTTCTAATTCACGAAATTCAGCTCTTGCTATGCCATCATAAGCCGGATTATATTGCGGTGATTTATTGTTCTCTGAGTATTCATGAAATTTAACATATAAATCCACCAATAATTTCACTGGTCTGTCTGAGCTTTCAATTCTCTCAATATTCTTTTTTAGCGTAGAAACATCATTTAAATTTTCACTTACCTCTCCGGTTTCCAAATCTATATTTTTTAACGCGAATATCAACTTCCCAAATTGCGTCCCCCAATCACCCAAATGATTATCCCGCTTAACATCCCAGCCTGTAGCTTCAAGTAGATTAGCAATTGCGTCCCCGATAATTGTTGAGCGCAAATGACCGATGGTGAATGGCTTCGCTATATTTGGAGACGAATACTCAACTACCGCTTTCCGTCCTCTGCCAATATCCTCAATATCAATCTCCCCTTGAGCAATCTTCCTCATATTGTCCATTAGATAGTCCCTGCTCAACCAAAAATTAATAAATCCCGGCCTCACGATCTCAATCTTCTCAAATACTGAAAATTTTTTATTAGATTTTGAAAATTGAAAATTGAAAATTGAAAATTGCTTTTTAATCTCCTCCCCCACCGCCATCGGATCACGTTTAATCTTCTTTCCCAGCACTAATGCCGCGTTTGTCGTTAAATCCCCATGTCCCAAATCCCCCAGAATCTCCACCGCCGGAGTAAAATCTCCGCCCATCTTTCTGCTGATAACATCAAGTTCCTGTATTAATTGTTTTCTTACAAACATAAACCTCCTCCTTAAATTATAACATGCTTAGGATAATTTTTACCTGCCAATACTTGCTGCCTCCAAATTTTTATAGTATTATTACCTTATTCTTTCATGTTGAAAAAACAGATAAAAAAAGCCGCTGTAATAAAAATTATAATTATAATCCTCTCTTTTATGATTGCTCTTATCGCGCTGAGCAGCATTTATATATCAAGGACAGATTTATCCTATGACCCCAAGGACTACAAACCTATTGAATTGCAGCGGCTGCTGAAAGAACAGCCAGATAAATATGTTATTATTGACGTGCGCTCCAAACTCGAATATGACAAAGGCCATATACCTGGAGCCGTACGTGCGGATTATTTTGATCTGCCTGCTCTCAAGAAGGCGGTGGGAAATAAAATCCCTGTTACATATTGCGCGTTTTCCGCCATGCGCGGCCCCTACGCGGCTTACCAACTCTATCAAGCCGGATTTAAAAATGCTTCCGTGCTTGATGGAGGTATTAGCGCCTGGACTGAAGATATTCAAAAATTGAATTCAAAAGATCCGAGCATCAAAACCGTTTTTAACCATCCCAAAAACATCTTCCCTCTCAGAAAAAAAGGCGTTTATCCACCCAATCAAGGCCAGGTAGAATTTACTATCACTGCACGGCAATTTTCATTCACACCTAACCGGATCAATGTCAAACACGGACAAAAAGTTATTCTACACATCAAAAGCATAGATGTTGCGCATGGATTTGCGCTTCCTGAGTTCGGTATAGAAGAAGAGCTTTTACCCAATGAGCAAAAGGATATTGAATTTATTGCAGACCGCAAGGGAAATTTTAGTTTTGTCTGCAATGTAATATGCGGGCATCAGCATTCATCAATGGTAGGCAATATTATCGTAAAATGACAATACTCTGCAACTAGCTGCGGAGTATTGTCATTCCGAGCGGAACGCAGTGGAGTCGAGGAATCTCATACCATAAACTAGATATCTATGAGTCTAAAAATTTTAAAATATAAAAAAACGGCCTACTTTTTTTTAATATTAATCCCCTTGTTAGTTTTTATATTTTTCTATAGAAACAAAATAACATCCTCGCCTGTCTTGCAGAATTCTATGCGCTCGACAAGTACGCCGTCAGCCTCTTTTTGCCTAAACAACACCAAAGCATTTTCTCTGGATGAAGCGCTGATTAACCCGTCTCAAGTTTGCGCTCTTAGAATAGCGCCTGTTTCAAGTCGTTCTGCTATGATTAAATTAGCCCGGGTTAGTAGTTCCTTCATCAATGTTGAATCGCTTTTCTTAAATAAAACCGTCAATCCTCTTCCGCCCGAGATAAAAAATTTCATCAATCTCAAAGCCATAAACTTCCATCATACTGTAAGAACCCATTTACCTCCTGAAATTGGACAATTGAAAAAACTTATCGCCATTAATTTGAGCAAAGCGGACATAGAAAATCTTCCCCCTGAACTTGGTGACTTACATAACCTTACCCAATTAATAATAGTTCACAATACCAAACCGGTCTCAATTCCTCCTGAGATTGAAAAATTGTCCAAACTCAACACCTTAACCTTGAGAAGTAATCCTGCCATTCTTTTGCCTCCTACCCTTGTCAATAATCAAAATATAGAATATCTCGACCTTAGCGATAATAAACTTATAGAAATACCTTCTATTGTCTTTAAATTGCGCCGCCTTAAAACGCTTAACTTAAGCAATAATAAACTTACTGATCTACCGGTTGGAATTGAAAATCTGAATAAACTAAAATATCTTAATTTATCCGGCAACAATCTAAAAAATGGAGACATAAGCAAATTAAAACAAATCTTGCCTTTGACCCAAATAGTTTATTAACATTTGCAAAAAATTAAAATATACTTTATAAATAAAATAACCATGTTTTTATGAACATCAAGAAAAAATTTACTCTATATTTTAAAGGCGCGATTTCAAACGGCTTTCTATACGTTGTTATTATCTTAATTCTCGTAAGCCTTTTAGGCTTTGTCTTTATTGGAGGTAAAGTGCCTCAAACCGAACCGACTGAAATAGGCTCTGAAGTAGTAGTTAACGCGCCCAACATTGAAAAGGCAAAAAACAATCTTCAGCTATACACCTTCAAAGGCGCGACAATCACTCCCACCCCTCCTCCTCCTGTGGTCAACCAATGTCTCAGCAATCCTTTTAATGAAGAACCTGATATCTTTTATGCCTCTGATCCTGCTGCTGGGGGCATAGCAGCAGCAGGTAGCCAGATTAGAATTTGGGCGAATGATGGCAACGGCGGCTCAGTCGCTCTCGGGACAGTATTTGATTCAAACGGTGTTATTATTACTCCTGGCGATAGGACTGCGCATGACGGAAGAGGAGAAAATTACTACCTTTGGGAGCCCGCTCTTTACCTGACACCTCTTACCTCACCGGATCAGCCCGGACCATTTACCGGCGATGTTGAAAACGGCGGCACTCCCCATTTCCCCATAATCGTAAAGGGGGAAGTTTCTGAAGCAGATCAGGGAAATAAAAAAGGATTTGTAAAAGTACTTCCTCCAATTGATCCTCCTGTCAATGTTGTAGGCGGAGGCTCAGGTCATGGCGGACATATTGGCGAGTATATTTGGGATGTGGATTCATTAGGCCTGGCCCCTGGTTTATATCGCGTACAGGAAGTTATTCATGATGGAGATGGAGATCTCGCGGTTAATTGCACTACCATTCAATTATAATGAGGTATGTGTATATATTACTCTTTTCATCTCTTATAGTTTTATCTCTCACCTCTGGCATAAAGCAACCCTTTTTCGTCAAAGACAATATGGATTCAACCGCCTATAGCAAACGCGCATTAATACCCGAAAAAAATCCTTACAAGGCAATCACTTACAATCAAGCCGTTAAAAATAGCCTGGATAATATAAACGATTCAGAACTACTAGGATTCCGCTGTACTGACAGTTTCATCCGCAACAACCAGGGAGTGTATATTTTTGAAAATAAGAGAATTAATTATAAACATACCAGCAGAATAAAAAACAACGAATTTTTAGAATTTATGAGGGAAAAAGAACGAAAAATCACCAAAGGCAAAAAGATATTGTCAGGCAGAATCTGCGAAACAGAAAAAGGCACTATTTTACTTTTTTATTCAATTGGTGAATATAGCGTTAAAACTGCAGATTCTACAAGCATAAGAAATATAATCAACAACTCAACTAACAATCTTGCCTTTCTTCAAATAATACCAAATAACTTTTGGTCTCCAATGGATATATTTATAATAGGAAAATCTTTAAATCACCTGCGCTGTGACCAGCCTTTCCAAATAGGTAAACAAAATGAGCTTTTTATATTATGTGACGAAGAAAAGCTATTGCAGTCAACATATACTGTCAATCAAATAAATCTAAAAAGTAAGAAAAATACAATTCTAAATAGATGTATAAATAGATTCGGGGACAAGTTGGAATCAATTTGCGGCTAAGGAGCGCACCACACGTCGCGCACTTTCCAGAGTCCATTATAATTTTTTTGCAATTTAATCTGAAATAAATTACCCCCGATATTATTATCCTGAAGCATCACAAGAGCCATGGCTTTACTATCATCGAATAAGGCAGTTTTAGCTGCTATATTTTTTATGAGTGCCTTACTGCAATTAAAAACAGGATCTCTTTGCGGGTCAATTCCTCGTTTTACATATGCAGTCATTATTCCCTTATATTCCGGCGTTATATCTTGTCTCGCTTGATATTCTCCCGAAATTAGTGGCGAAGTAGATTTCACGTACCAAAGATAAAAACCGAGCGCTGTCTCCTCAGGAGATGTCTGCCCCAAAATAGATGTTCCCTGTTGCGCGGCAAAAGGCGTTTTATCAACACCTTCAGCCTTTTTTAGTTGATCTTGCTGTATGCTTTGACTCAACAATTCGTCTCTTGAACTCGGAAGTGATTGTTGAGTAAGTATTAAAGAGATAATAACAATTATTAGTATGCCAGTTACTCCTGCGAAAAAATATATATACCTTTTACTAATATACATGAATTAACCCCTGTAATTAAGAATATATCTCTTTTTACGATTTGTCAAAACCCCCTCTTGCATTTCTGCTAAATTCTTGTTAGCCTATAAAGACATGAAGGTGCTTTTAATAGATGACGATGCCAATATTATTGAAATTTGGAAAATAACCCTCAAGGAAAATGGATTTGAAGTATTAAGTGCTACAGACGGCACATCAGGCATAGACCAAGCCAAGTCACAAAAACCTGACTTTATCATAATTGATCAAATTATGCCCGGGATGAGAGGTAATGACGTGCTCAAATTTCTCAAAGATGACCCTGCTACCACGACGATCCCCATGGCTATAGCCTCAAATTACTCTGATCCGCAATTAATGCAAGAGGCGATTAACCTGGGCGCTCTGGACTACATCCTCAAATACCAGATAGAGCCAGTTGACCTGATAAGCAAAATAAAAAATCTGCTGCAGGAAACACAAATTAAATAACGCTCACAAAAATAATCTATGCAGGCGCCTGATTTTTAATTTTTTATATGGATCTGCCTCTAATAATTGCAAGCTTTTCAAGCCTAATTTTCGGCACATTTGCCATAATTTACTCCCTTAAAGTAGAAAAATATCATCGCCGCCTGCAAACATTCAGATCAAAAGAGCGGGATGAGTTAACTCAATTAATTGACAGACTTGATGACGGTATTATTATATTAGATACAAATCACCAAATTAATTTGATCAATAAAAAAGCCAAAGACATTCTGGTACTGCAAAAGGAACACCCTATGATTAATGATCTCCTGTCTATTTTGCCTAATACCTATAATTTCACTGATAAAATCGATAATGCCATGAAATTAAATCAGGAAATCGAAGAAAAAGATATTCCATATCAAAATAAATGGCTTAATATAAAAATATGTCCCTGCCTCAATGCTGGAGCTTCATTTCTAATCCATGATGTTACCGCGGAAAAATCAGCTGCTCAAAAAAAAGAAGAAGTTCGCCGTATGCTTTCTCACGAACTTCGCGCTCCTCTCACATCCATCAGGGCCAGCGCAGAATTGTTAACAAAAACCAAGCTCACAGAAGATGAAAACAGGCGCCTATTGACAATTATCAGCGAACAAGCATCTAAAATGCTCAATCAAGTAGCCTCCATAGTAGACAATGCAAAACTCACTGAATCCGCCACGTAGTTCCGTCACTTACTATCTCTATATCACCTCTCTGATCAGTCCGCAAAATCTTGATCTTTGCCTCATCCAGCATATTAATAATTTGCTTATTTGGATGCCCATAGCGATTCTTGGCTCCGACTGAAATAATAGCCAGTCGTGGGAGAAGACGCTCCAAGACCTCCCTGTTCAAACCGCTTTTAGAACCATGATGAGGCACTTGGAGAACTTCAATAATTTTCTTATTTTTAGATATAGCTTCAAGAAGAGCCTCTATCTGCGAATCCCCTGTTAGCATTAGATCAAAATCCTTATACGTTATGGTCATTATAAGAGATGCGAACTCAGCTCTTTCCCCAATCATCCCGTTAGGACTTGAACGCGCGAGGAACTCTTGTGAAGGAGATTCTATTGATAGAGCTGCCTCCCCTATTCTATACTTATCTCCGGCAAAAACCGTTTTCTGCGAAATACCCTCATCCTTAATTTTGCGGATAAAGTCCCTGAAACTAGCGCTTTCATTACTCAATCTTTCTGTTACAAAAGATAAAACACTATATCGCTCTAATACATAATTCAGTCCAAAAAAATGGTCTTGATGTGGATGAGTCAGAAATACTAGATCAATCTTGCGTTCCCAAAAAGACATATGTTTTGACAAACAATCAACCACGCTTTTATCATGCCCTGCATCTACCAAAATTAATTTTTGATTAGGAACTCTAATAAAAATCGCGTCTCCCTGCCCCACATCGCAAAATACTACATGCAACCGGCCATCGTTGAAACTAAAAAATTGATATGCCGCCAATCCCAATAGAAAAGTAAAAGAAAGAATAGTAAAAAAAATATATTTCTTCATATTTAAAAATTATTTCTGATTTTTGATTTCTTTTTAAAAAGCAATATTATTGCTATTAGTATTAAATAATATCCCGCGCTCAACTGCCAGCTAAACTCCTCCACCTCCCATACCCACCCTAAGCTTCCAAAAAAATTAACTACCCATTCGAAAAACAGTAGAAAGGGCAGGCATAAATATAAAAACATCTGCCCAATAAGCGGTATGCTCTCAGTAATCAAAGCCAGCGCCCCGAAAGTCATTAAAAATGGAACTGTCCAAAGAACTAATCCGTTCACCAATATAGACAATATCCCTGTCTTTCCAAAGACCGACATTAAAACAGGAAAAACCGCGATTTGCGCCGCGACAGTAGTTCCTATATCTTCCCCCAGCCATCCCAACTTCGTAAATCTCCACAAACCACCCAACATAGGCTTGATGATTAAAATTCCCAAAGTAGCCAAAAAAGACAATTGAAAACCAACATCAAATAGAAGTCTCGGACTATGTAAAAGCATTGCGTATAACGCGCTCAGCAATGAAAACAGCCCCCAATACTGCTTGCCTATCAGACCCGCCCCGAAAGCCAAAATTGCCATAATTCCCGCGCGCACGATTGATGGCTCAAATCCCGCCAAAAACATATAAAAAACAATACCAAACCCTGCTATAACTATAGCAAACTGCCTCTTGAGTATTGAACCTATTACATATATCAATGCCCCGGCTACAAAAGTAACATTCATGCCCGACGCAGCAATGACATGCATTACTCCCGCTACTCGCAAATTTTGAACAAAATCATTTG
>CAZJRC010000039.1:8632-9147 GCA_964548495.1 uncultured Gammaproteobacteria bacterium
AATATAAACTGTAAAAAAAATTATCTTTATAAAGCGTCTGTCTTAATTCCCCGTCAATTTGAAGTCTATCGCCAAATTCTAGTAGTGGCGAAGAAGTACTTATTGCCTTAATGCGGGTACCGCCGGCGTCTTTTATATAAAAACTCTGCCTGCCGCTAACTATCTCCGGCTCATCAGCTACTTGAGCGGTTATAGATATTTTCTGTCCATCTTTATATTCCGGCAAATCCTTATAAAAAATCCAAAAACGTATGCTTAGAAGAATTAGAAGTGAAGCAAGAATAAGTATAACTCGGAACATAATTTAAAAAATGTATCATTGAAAATTTATTGAAAATTGAAAATTTAAAATTATTGTACTATTATCTTCCCCTTTATCTCCTCAAATACTTTCTTCCCAACTATTTTTTTACTTAAAAGCTCCTCAATAGCTCTGTAAGGTCTGTTATTAATGATTTTTTTCGATGTAGCCTCTCCCACTCCTGGCAAACTATCGAGCTCGCTCGCTGAAGCGC
>CAZJRC010000040.1:0-8837 GCA_964548495.1 uncultured Gammaproteobacteria bacterium
GAGCGGGCGATGGGAATCGAACCCACGACATTCTGCTTGGAAAGCAGATGTTCTACCGCTGAACTACGCCCGCAGGTAATCTCTACAAATTATATCACAAAATCACCGTTATTTAATGCGAATAAATATATCGCGCCCATTTATCCCTGCTTATCCATTGAATAATGCTACCTTTTTAAGTAGAATACATATACATCAAAAAGCTGACAAGCTTTTTAAATAATTGCGCGGTTAAGCCGTCTGTTTTCAAGATCGCCGGCGTCGCGCAACAAATAAGGGAAGATGGTTGGGGGAAGAAGTTAATAGGTTTCGTCCCGCACAATGCATGCCGCGGTGGTGGAATGGCAGACACAAGGGCCTTAAGAGCCCTCGTCCGCAAGGGCGTGAGAGTTCGACTCTCTCTCGCGGCACTCGGGGAATAGCTCAGTTGGCTAGAGCGCGCGGTTTGGGACCGTGAGGTCGGAGGTTCAAGTCCTCTTTCCCCGACCAAAAAAATAAATTTAAAACAGTGGGATGGATGAGGACGGAGACAGGATTTCGGCAGAATTGTTAACCTCAGGATTCCATATTGATAGGGTATCGAGTATGGAATTGTTAGCAGCTGATATAGGAGGGATCGGTTCGTCTTCTTTAATTTTGATTGGGCTATATGGTTTAGTATAAAATATTAACGAAATAATCGTGTTGCCATCCTCGGTATCGACAGAGCTTACTTCACTAAGAGGAACCTTTTTTTCTAACTCCTTGATGAAATTCTTTACAGCATTAAGATTCCCCTTTATTGTAAGCGATAACGCTATAGGATTAAACTGTTTTCCATCTTTAACTGAATCAACCAAATTATTATCAGAAACAGGTCCCAAGCCAAATGTGAAATTTTCCAAAGAAACACCGGACCGTAGCGAACTAATAGTCAAGGCGCTGATTATATCAGCAAAGTCTTTTTGAACCGGTAATGCGCGAATTGCTGTCTGACGATTAATTTCAAGCGCGACTTTATTGAGCTTTTTCATAAAAACTATATTGCTATTTATAATTGCCACTCTTTGCCTCACGGCAATAGTTTCATCTCTAATAGAAAACCAACTTTCGGCAAGAGGCTTTACAAAATTACTAATGAGTATAACGCTGATTAAAAGAACAGATAAAAAGACTGTCGGAAAATAATAAGGAGAATCCTTATAGGAATAATATATAAACCTTGCGGTATTGTGCCCAAGCCAAGTCTCTATCATTATGCTGAAAGTAAATCAACTACTAAAATATATTTATGTCTTTCTTGATCGATAGACAAACTTGTCAAATGTACCCTCGAGAAATCTCCCGCCTTACCGCTTAAGCCTACTATCGAATTAATTAGTTTATCCATAGATGCTAAATTGTTGCTTGAAAATTTAAATGTATAGTTTTTTTTTACTATCGTTATTCCATCTAGATCTATATCCGCAGGCGTTATATTTTGAACAGATCCCAAATTCTTATCTATTTTTTCGCGTTTATTAAATATTTGGCGAATGTCATCTGTCCTATTATTTATAAAAACAAGCTTACTCATCTCTAATTGATATGCTGAAAGATCATCTCTTGCTTTTTGCTCCTCTTTGCGTAATTGAGGCAATGGAGAGAATATTATCATTATATAAAGTATCATAGTCGATATTCCAATCCCAAATAGTAAGCTTAACGCTATAGTACGCAAAATTTTTGGACGTTTTCCTATTAAATGTGACGGCTTATTAATACGTCTATCAGAAAGCAGATTTATTTTAATATCATTCATAATCTTTTAAAGCCAGCCCAATTGAAGTGGCAAACTCAGGGCCTCTAATGCCCAAGTCCTCAGGCACACCCTGAATATTGAACAATTTCCATGGATTACCTATGATTGTTTCAAGCCCTATACTTTGAACAAAATATCCGATAATCCCGGGAAGCAAAGCCCCTCCCCCCGTAAGTAGTAATTGAGATATTGAGGATTCATTTTTATATTTATCAGAGTAAAAAGCAATTGCTTTTTTAACTTCTGAGACTAACGTGGACAATACGGGTTTTATGGCATTACTTATCCTGCCTCCAATATTTTTATCTGAGAGGCCATAAGTTCTTTTATAATCTTCAGCTTGAGGCACTGAAATACCGAAATCAGCCGCTATAGCACGCGTAAGCGCGATTCCGCCTAATGGAGTAATATAGGAAAAGACGATAATACCATTTTGAACAATCACGAGAGAGGTACTCAATGCGCCAATATTCATAATCAGCGTTGTGGGAAAAGTCTCATTCACAACTACACTTCTAACAACCGACAATATCTCCGTTTCGATCCCTACAACTGTGAGTCCTGCTAATTCAAGTATCATTTGATACCGTTTAATAATTTGATTAGGTGCTGCTACGAGTAATACCTGCATTTTCCCCGCCGGATCAGTATTTTTTGGTTTTTTTAAGATGCTCCAATCTAGTGTTATTGTATTGAGCGGAGCGGGAATATATTGCTCAGCCTCCCAATATATCGCGTTTGACAGTTCTTTTTCTGACAAATTTGGCATATCAATAACTTTTGTATACACACGGTTTTCTGGTAAAGATACATTAACATTATTAATTTTTATCTTCGCGTCAATCACTAATTTATTAATGCTTGCCGCCATTTCCTGATGATCAAAAGGCGACTCAGATGCCATGCCTTTGGAAAGAACAGGCTCCACGCGCGAGGATATATATTTTATAACCTTATTATCAAAATCTAACCAGGTTACCTTCATTGTCGTAGTGCCTATGTCTAATCCGAAAGCTGTATTTTTCATACGTGTCTCCTATTATTTAGATGAAAAGATCAAGAAGGGATAAAACTCAACCGGTGCTTCCGGATACCCAACAAAAGTAACTATTTGTCTCTTTGTATTGCCTGACGACCCAACAGAAATAATTTTAGTACCTTGAGGAGGTAGGCCTGTTCCTTTAATTCCCATAAAAGTGTTTGCGTAAAGAGGAATAACCCGTGCTATCAAACCTGAAAAAACTGATATATTAGCGCTATAAGCAAAATCTTTTCCGCCTACTGTCCCCCCGGGAAGTACTGTACTAAATTTATTAGAGTTACTGCGCGGTACGCATGGGTCAAACGCATAATGCTCAATAACCGGCACTAATCTGGTACCGCTTATAAGAATGATTTCCATGGCAGCCATAGTATTACTAACTTCAGGTTTTGCAACACACACATCGCTTAAACTTCCCCAATAAATAGTAAGCATTCCGGACCACGGACTTGAGTAATCTGGATAATTGGATAGCCAAACGTCCGCGGCATTATTTTTCAGAATTAAACCTCCGTTACTTACAAGAAATTCATCAGCGGTAACTCTGCTGCTTGAAGCGGTGAAACTTGAATTATTAGATAAATTTTCAGTATAGGTAGTATTAGAAGCTGCTATTAACGCTTTTTCCAATCCAGCCTCTGCCGCTGAAAAAGCGCGTTGCGAACTGTCTTGCGCGGAAGTCATACGCAACGTGCTTATGGTTCTTGTAGCAATAGATAAAATAACAGTCATCGCCACACTTAAAACCATTAAAGAGATTAAAAGTATCTGGCCTTTATGGCATGAAGTAGGTAACTTATTTTTTTTCATGTCTTAATCTAAATATATCGTACAATTTAAAAATACTTATGTCAACATCCTTATTGATTATTAATATTTCTTAGAATTACCGAGGTTTGAAACGGAATAGTAGTATTATTTTCCGGCAAACCATTTGAATTTATTTTCGAAAGACTAAATAAAATTTTGATAGTTGGCAGCTCAGCTATCCGCTGTGTGCAAATAAAAGTACAGGATTTCACAACTACCAAATCCGCATTCGTTAGCGCTAATCCATTCAAATCAATATAATTAGGATAATTAAAGCTCGTTGGACAAGTAAGAGTAGTTTTAGATGCATCAATAGACGTAATTTTAATTACTGGCACACTAATACCTGCGGCAGAACAAACAGGAAGAGTCCCTCCGATCAAACTTGGATAATCAAGTGATTCCGCGAAACGCAACTCTCTTACCAATCGGGCAATAGCATGCTCTCCATTCTGCTTTACTGAAATAAGTGAATCAGATTGTTTAGTTGTACGTAGCGTCGTAATAAATACGGAGAGCACAACAGATGTAAATACAATGAAAATCCCGATAACTACAAGAAATTCAATTAATGTAAAACCCTTAGGCTTGCTCAGGATAAGGTTTTTATTTTTTTTCATAATGTTGGTACTGGATTGACAGTAGAAAGACAGGTTTCCAAATTAGAATTGCGGCAATAAGGATTGCCAGACGCGCATTTGGAGTCTTGCCATGATACAATAACTGAAACACGCGCTACGCTAACTGCACATCCTGCTTGTACAACAGTAACCCTGCGTAAAAAATTATCAACATTCGCGGTCTGACAATCCGGACTTAAGTCTTCCGCGTCTTTTGCAAGACAATAAGTCCCATTGCTAATATTCCTGAATACAGTATAATTTTTGTCGCGCAGTAAACGTATAATTTCTAAGCCTTCCTGAGCATATTGCGTCGCCAGAGATTGATCTTTACTGAATCGTGCGTTGCCAAGCGAGGTAAGAACAACAGTAGATAGAACAGTAGCGATGACACCAATAAGTCCAAGAGCCACCAATACTTCAATTAAGGTTTGGCCTTTCATATTAAACTTATATTTCATTGCTCTGTCGTATTTCCTGCCGTATCAATCTGTATTAGTTTTGTTTTGGATGCCCCTTTCAATTTCACAGTGCCTCCTGACGATAAACCGCTGGCAACCAGAAAGCTAATCTCACTGCTTGTGCCTGTATCAAAAATGATTGAAGCAGGAAGTGTATTATTTTTTAATGAAAAGCTTGTTCCATTACAATACACAATCATTGCATAAGTACTAGGAGGGGTAATTTTAATACTGTATCTTAGAAGTTGTTGGGTACATAAATTTTGCATAGTTTGTGTTACTGCGTTGACTCTCGCGCTATTGAGTAAAGAAGCTATATCTGCGGAAACGGACTCAAGTTCCTGTACGGTATTATACTGATTAAATGATACCATGCCTACAGCTGTAACAATGAAAAAAATCGCAAACACGACTATAAGCTCAATAAGCGTAAATCCTCTCATGCTATAATCATCCCTTTTCAAGGACTAAATAATGTATATGACCAATCATTACCGCCGGAACATGAAGTTATCGATGCGCTGCCATCTACTTGTGGGGGATTATTTGATGAATCTTTTTGTTGATCATTAAGATTTTCCAGGCAGGCTGCTATTGTATAGGCTGAATCACTAAACGCGCTATTATATGTATAAATGAAAGGTGAGGCATTAGTGGGATCGCAAGGAAATTTTTGCATATATGTAGTGCCGTTATAGGCGAAAGCCGCGCCGCAGCTTGGAAGTGATACGGGATAAGAGCCGTTATCTGATCTATAGAGTTCAAGCGCTGATCTAATTTGCTGCAGATCTGCCTTACGCAATGCGTCTCTGCCTCTGGAGCGTATTCCTATATAATTTGTCACAAGCAGTGATGACAATACGCCGATTATAGCTATTACAATCAGCAATTCTATAAGCGTAAAACCTTTTTCAATTGAATATTTTTTCATGGCGACGTATTTTGACTTGAAACTCCATAATTACATACTCCTCCACAACTGGTATCTAAGCTATTAGTGACTGCGTTGGGACAGGCAGCGCCAGTGCCTGGAAAACATAATTGAGGATCCTTAGGCGACTGCAGGCTGGCGTAGAGATAATAGCATTGATAATTAGAACACGCGCCTGAATTAGGGGTATAATACACATATGTTTTTCCGCCGGATGGATCATTAGGCAAGCGCGACATATATTGCGGCCATGAATCGCCCCAGTTAACGCCTGTAATCGTAAAAGCACCTGAAGACTGCGGATAACTACCGAAATCCTGATAATATATTTCTAAGGCACGTGTTAGTTGAGCGAGGTCTGATTTTCTTTTGGCGTCATTTGCCTGTCCGATTTTTTGAAACGGATTAACTAATATAATAAGTCCGCTGCTTAATATTGCTAATAATCCAACAACTGTCAATAATTCAATTAAAGTTATTCCTTGTTCTGTTAATTTAAATTTAGCAAACATATCTTGTTTAAAGCCTTAAGTACCACAGTAACTTACTTATAATGTATTGTCCCCAAAAAAGACTGATAATTGTTCCAAGTGTTAAGAATGGTCCAAAGGGAATCGTCCCGCCTTTTAGTCTTTTTTTATTTATTAATACAAGTATGAGAGAAACTAGCGCGCCTGTCAAGAAAGCTATATATATACCAAGAACAATCCCGGGGAAACCAAGAATATATCCCATAAGCAAACTAAAGACTACATCACCAAATCCAATTGCCCTACCTCTTGTTGCTAAAAATAATAATAGGAATATAAGAAATACCGAGACTCCAGAGAGTAAATAATTAAAAATATAGGTATGATCAGCAAGACTTAAATAAAAATATCGGGCAGTAATAATAATTAACGAAAAAACTACAAGCTTAAAAGGGATGATGCCGTATTTCAAATCGATGAAGAATACAATAATAAGTATTGATACTATGAATAATAAATAGATAATAAGCGCAAGCTCCTGGAAAAAAAAGGTCATGGATGAACCGGCAGCCACAAAAACAGTCAGAGCAAACATCGCCCCTGAAAAAATTTCAATAAGGGGATAAAACCAGCTAATTTTTGATTTACAGTAACGACAGCGGCCTCGTATATAAAAAAAGGAAAATATAGGTACCAAATCGAGAACGTTCAGCCTATGTTTACAATGGGGACAATGTGAGGGCGGAGAAATAATAGATTTGTCAAAAGGGAATCTATCTATACAAATATTTAGAAAACTACCGACTAAAGTTCCAGCAATAAATATTAACGAATAAAAGACTAAAATTTCAAACATTTATCTCATGATAATAAAAATAATTCTGAAAGTAAATGGAAATTAATTTAGTATACAAGATCAATTATGCCAATCGCGGGACCTGTAGCACTGCAATACAAACCTGTCTTTCCTGCGGCAGAAGACCAGACTACAAATGTAGTAGTAGCGCACGGCGTTACTCCGCCGCCAGCTTTCACCCTTTCTGAGCGTGAATCCTGTACCGCGTATACAACTGCGTCAGTCGTATCCGCGTTATAACAAACATTGTTCTGCAATTCACCTGGAACCGCGCAAGGGGTAGCCGGATTACTATTCGTGACATCATTATTAGGCACTGTCTTGATATCCTGAGTAGTTTGCAGTGTAGTCATCCAGTTAGGATCTACAGTAGGATAGATAGCATTTTGAGCTGTATAATATGACTGGACTGCGTGGCCAAGTTGATTAATCATATTTTTTCTACCCGAATCTCTACCTCTGGCAAACTGCTCTAAAGGATTTATTGCGATCAAAACGGCAGAAGTCATAACGCCCAAAATAGCTATAACAATAAGTAATTCTATAAGCGTGAATCCATCTTGAACAGTCAAGTACTTTTGAAATTTATTTAATCTTAATCGTATTAAAGCTCGCATAATTACGCCTACTATTAAGATAATGCTTTTTAAGAAGATTTGTCAAGAATCAGTTCATCTCCAGTTATTTTGTCTGTGACCCCAGCGGGGATCGAACCCGCGATTTCCGGGATGAAAGCCCGGCGTCCTAGGCCACTAGACGATGGGGCCTAATAGCTATCAACTAACAAAGTCTTATTCTAGCTTATTTCCGAGCTCAAAACAATCCTCGCTTTTACCTGACTCTTTTTTTAATTGCCTCAAGGACATGCCGTGCTGTATCTTGTCCGCCTAGTCCAAAAGCTATCCCACCGGCAAGCGCGATCATGGCCACAAAACCGGTAAACAGTATGCGTATAAGATCCTGCGCGACTCCAAGTTGGTTCAGTATAGCCAAGAATACAAAAACAACAACCGCGATTCGCGCAACTGATGCTATTGTCCTGGAAGCATTTGGCGATAAGCCTTTGGTTGATGCCAGCATGATGCTAGCTGTAAGCCTGGCTAATACTAGCCCAACAAGTCCTATAATTGCCGCAACAAATACATTTGGCAAGTAAAGTAAAAATGTATTCAAAATTGTTGTAATTTGGGGCAGTCCCCATATCTCAGCTGTCGGGATTAGGAATAAAATTATTACAAACCAACGGCCAATTTCAGCCAAAATGTTAGTCCAGCTTAACTCATTTTTTGCTTCAGGCACTCCATATTTCTGTAAATAGGTTTCAATTTTTAAGGTATTCAGGATTTCTATAAAGATTTTTTTTACTATAGATGCCAGAATTATACCTATAAGTAGAATTATTATTCCGCCTATAAAATTAGGAAGAAAGCCGGCAGTACCTGCCAACCCTTTATTGAGAGATACAAAGATTGTATCAGTGATATTTGGCGTCATATCATCACCTCCTCTAAAATTATTTTTTCTAAGTTGAGAATCGCACGAGCGCGATTACTTGTCAATATCCTTGCGGCTTTGATATAATTCAGTAATTGGGGCCGGTAGCTCAGCGGTAGATCCGTCAGCTGACGGAGTTTTAAGCTATTAATGTACTATGCATATATTTTATTGAACGAGCTTTCAGGTAAAATATATATTGGACAAACAGAAGATCTGGAAAAAAGAGTAGTTCAGCATAATGATCCTAAGTTTAAATTATTTGGAAAGAATGCATTCACTAAATTGAATAAAGGCGAATGGAAGTTGGTTTACAAGGAAACATTTAAAAATAGAACTGGAGCAATGAAACGCGAAAAAGAATTAAAATCAT
>CAZJRC010000041.1:0-1904 GCA_964548495.1 uncultured Gammaproteobacteria bacterium
GATGAGGCGGGAGCGGGGGGAATAAAAATTAAAGATCAAAAATCAAAGATCAAAAATGAAGATGAGAAACGGGCGTTTTATAGCCGGCCGGTGGGACAGAGAGCGCTCGTGGTAGTGGCTGGTGTGGTTATGAATACAATTTTGGCTGTCGGGATTTATTATGTCTTCATGTTTATGAGTAATTTCAAAACAGAATTGCCTGTATATCCGCCTAAATTACCTGTGCCTAATTTTTTTCTGGTAGATCAGAAGACAGTTGATCAAATTATCATCAGCGATGTTGAAAAAAATTCTCCGGCGGAAAAAGCAGGGATTAAGCCTATGTCTCAAATTATATCAGTCAACGGACGCCTAGCGGCAAGTATGGATTATTTTTTGAAAGTTGTGAGGGCAAATAAAGGCAAGCGGATAAGCATAGAATGGCGTGAGCTAAAGACGAATAAAATAATGAAAGAGATAGTTGTACCACGAATTAATCCTCCTAAAAAGCAAGGAGCATTAGGCATTGCTTTTTTCCCATCTCAAACTATAAATCTTGAATATAATACTCCGGAGCAGAAATTATTTTCCGGTTTTTCGCATCCCGCTAATTTAATGGTATATAATTTTGTCGCGTTAAAACAGCTTATAGATAATTCTGTCAGTAAAGGTGATTTTGACCAGCTAAGTCAAGGAGTTTCAGGGCCGGTTGGGATATTCAATGTAGTCGGGGCTGTAGTTGATATACCGGATTTGAAAGAGCGAGTCTTGCAGTTATTGAATTTGGCAGGTATTTTGTCAATATCTTTAGCATTTTTCAATGTTTTACCGATACCCGGATTGGATGGAGGAAGATTATTTTTTATTCTCGCGGAAGGAATTTTTGGATTAAAATTGAGTCCGAAGACTGAGGGCTATATCAACGCGGCAGGGATGGCTTTTTTGCTTACCCTAATTGTGCTGATTACATATAAAGATATAGCACAGCTTTTTGTAAAATAAATCTTCAATTCTTGACTTTTTATTTCGTGTTTGTTTCACTAGAAGTATGCCTAATAGGGAGTTAGCTGATAAGGTTGCTTATCATATGTTTCAAGGCGAGAGCCGGGAAACTATGAAAGAGCTTTTATTATCTGAAGGTTGGGCGGAGTCGGCTATTGATGAAGTATTCAAAGGACTTCCGAAACCACTATCTTTTTGGCAGCAACTTCCAATTTATCCATATTTTGCTGCATTGGACGCGAAGACAGCAAAATTGCCGCCTAAGATTATTTTTGGCATCAGCGTACTGCTCGTAATTTTGGTCATGGTTATTGCTTATCTTGTGTATTATTTCGTTGATCCTTTTGCGTTGGATGTGACAGGGCGGGATAAGCAGAGGGATGAGGTTTATATACAGCTGCAAACAGCATTGGGCCGTTATTACAATGAAAATAACAGGTATCCTCAAGCACTCTCTGAGCTTGTCCCGAATTATATAAATTATGTGCCTGGCGATCCTAAGACCAATAAACCATACGATTACGGGATTGTGAATAATGGAGCCAATTATATTATTTGTATATATTATGAAACTAAATCCGCATCGGACGGATGTCTTAATTCGGTGATAATAGAGACAAAATAAATTTAAATTAAAGTAACTTTTCAGCGAGTCTGGCTCCATCAGCTGTTGCTTTTAGTTTTTCAAAGGCTACTTGCCATGTTCTTGTCCTAAGCCCGCAATCCGGTGTAGGATTAATTTGTTCCGCACCAAGGATCTTTGCTGCATATAAAATCCTGTCCCGAACTAACTCCTCTGATTCCAGAAAATCTGTGTGAATATCTGTCACGCCCAGTCCGATGCGGGAGTGTATTTCGTATTTTTTAAACCATTTTAGAATTTCATATCCCGGCCTATCCCCTTCATTGGTGCCTAATTTGAG